>DATJKO010000558.1:0-8066 GCA_035491355.1 Pyrinomonadaceae bacterium | reverse complement strand
TCGGCATCCGGATGGCGCTTGGTGCGAGTGCGTTAGATGTACTCAAGATGGTGGTTGGATCGGGAATGTTCCTGGCGGCAATTGGCGTGGCGGTGGGACTGATCGGGGCCTTCGCGCTGACGCGGTTAATGGCTAGTCTCTTATTCGGCGTGTCGCCGACAGACCTCGTGACCTTTGGACTAGTTACGGGAGGTCTTTTGATGGTGGCGCTGCTGGCCTGCTACATCCCGGCGCGACGCGCAACGAAAGTCGATCCACTCATCGCGCTGCGATACGAGTAACTGAGTAACAGTTAGCGCTCAGACATGAAGCGATAACCGACCCACGGTTCGGTGACGATGTAGTTCTGACCGGGAACTTCCTTCTCGAGTTTCTTGCGCAGGTTGCCGACGAACACGCGCAAGTACTGGTCCTGTTCCACGTAATTGCCACCCCAGACCGCCGCCAGCAACGTGCGATGCGTTAACACTTTTCCGGCGTGCTTCACGAAGTAAACCAGCAGCTCAAACTCTTTCGGAGTCAGATGCAACTCTGAACCGCGCACACTTACTTTGCGCGTCTCGAGATCGATATGAAACTCACCGGCGTCCAGCACGATCGGCTCAGTCTCGGTTTTTGAGTCCGTGTTTGAGCGACGCAAGGACGCACGCACTCGGGCCAGCAACTCGTCGATCCCAAAAGGCTTCGTAACGTAATCGTCAGCGCCGAGATCCAGCGCTTCAACTTTCGTCCTCTCTTCGCCTTTCGCCGACAGTACGATGATCGGTACTTGCGAGACCGCGCGCAGACGGCGGCAGAATTCGAGTCCATCGACATTCGGCATCGCGAGATCGGTGATCACCAGATCAGGATGCCAGTCGCTGAACGTCTCGAAACCCGCAAGGCCGTCCGCGGCCGCGCGCACGTCATAACCGCGTGACTTTAAACCGGTGCGGAGGACGCGCGTCAATTGCGGCTCGTCGTCGACGACCAGAATGCGAGGTCTCTCGTTCATACTTTTTCCGACGCGGAAAGGGAGTACTGAGGTTCGTCCACACCCTCGTCGTCGCCGATCGGCAACGTGAAAACTACGCGCGTTCCCGCACCCGCTTTAGCCGATTCAATCCAGATCTTTCCGCCATGAGCTTCGACGATTCCCTTCGCAATCGCCAATCCCATTCCCGTTCCGGTCGGTTCTCGCGTACTCACGTCGCCGTCGCGCGTAGCGCGGAAGAACTTGTCGAAAACTCGTTCGCGCAAGTCTGGCGGCACGCCGCGTCCTTCGTCTTCTACAGCCATCTGGATCAAATCGCCTTCCGTGCGATGCGCGGAAATCGCGATGCGTGAACCTGGCGACGAGTACTTCGCCGCGTTATCGATCAATGTGTACACAACTTCGCTCACTGCGCTTTCATCGACGCGAACACCCGGCAACTCCTTTTCCACATCAACGTCGATGTGATGTTGTCGCGTGATCGGTTCGGCCCGCGAGAGTGCGGTGGAGATGATCTCATCGACCGCGCCCCAGCGGCGTCGCAGTTGTAACTCGCCGGCTTCGATGCGCGCGAGTTCGATCAATCCGTTGATGAACCGGTTGAGACGATCGCTCTCCTCGTCGATCACTTCCATCATCTCGACGCGCGACTCGCGATCGAGGGCCAGCGGCGGATCACCGCGAACTTCGTCGAGCAGGGTTGTGATCGAAGCTTTGATTGACGTCAGCGGCGTGCGCAGGTCGTGTGTGACCGCGTCGAGCAACGCCGACTTCAGTTTCTCACTTTGCCGCAGAGCTTCGGCGTGACTCGCTTTTTCAAACGCTTCGCGCAACTCCGCATACAGCCGGCCGATCTCGCGTTTTCCTGTTTCCGCTTCTTCGGCTCGTTTCTTCACGCGTGCCGATAGCTGTCCGGCCGTGACGGCAGTGATGAGAAAGGCGAAGAGGGCGATCCAGTTGTCGGTGGCGGCGATATTGAATGTCCCTGAAGGCGGGAGAAAGAAGAAGTTGAAACAGAGCATCGCGACGACCGAGGCGACCATGGCAGGTATGCTGCCCCAGCGCGTCGCTATGAACAGAACGTTCAGCAGCAGAGCGAGCGACACGGTGGTCGCGTTGACGTGATCGCCGAGTAGTTTGAGGAGCAGTGTTAACGCGCCTACACTCAAGACAGCTACGAGGTAACCAGTCCACTTGCGATCTGCCAGGGCGGGCATGCCCGTATTGTATGACAACCTTTGCGTCTTTGCTCTTTGCGCCTTGGCGCCTTTGCGGGATCACTCCTGATACGCAGGTTGATTCTCCCGCAAAGACGCAAAGGCGCAAAGAAAGCTGTTTGATCAAGAACCTAACCAGCCACCACTGAACCCCGCCCGCCGCAGGCCGTCTACGATGTACCGACACCCACGCATCATGCGCCAGATCAGACCAGAGCGATAGTTCTCGATCATCATCACGATCGGGCCCTGGTCAAGGCCGAAGTACCCCTGCGACACCCAGCCCTTCTTTTTCCCTGACCGGAACGTCGGATTATAACTACACTTGAACCCGTACTTGCTCGTGATCTCCGGATGATCTTCGTTGATGCGTCGCAGCGTCGGCAGGACCAGTTCCGGCGTAAACGGCAACGACGCAGCGACGGCCCACGGCGACAACGTTCCGTCGTCCGGACCGAAAGGCACCGCACGCGCGAGATACGCGTGAAACTTGATCTTCCTTCCGTTTACACGTTGCACGGCTGGTCCAGGCCCGTCACTCGCCGTGATGCCCCAGCAGTGCCGGCCATAACCAACAAACTTTTTCGGATTGCGCAGCGCGTATTCCTGCTGAACGTAGATCGCGCGCCGGCTGTTTTCGAAATAGTTGATGCCCTTGCGGCGCATGTATTCGTCCTGAATACCGCGGAAGTCGATCCACATGTGCGAGAGGTGATGGATGAACAACGGTCCCGCATAGAGAAACTCGTGACCGTAGATGCGCTTCCATACGTAGCTTCTGGTCCAGGCGCGATAACTCTTTTCGGGAAGTGGATACGTTGGTGAAGCCAGACCGAGGATGTAGAGAATCAACGCTTCGCTGTAACCGGTCCAACGATACCTGATGAACTTCGTCCTCGGTCTCCAGCCATGCGTGACGGTCAGCGCCCTGTTTTGTGCCCACTGCCAGTCGGCGCGGTGGTAAAGAGTCTCCGCGAGTCTTCGCAACTCGCGTTCGTCTTTGGTGTCGCGATCGAAATACTCGGCCGCGGTTATCGCTCCGGCAATGAGGTACGCGCTATCGATCGTGGAGATCTCGGAGTCGCCAAAGCGACGACCAGTCTTCATGTCGAGAAAGTGATAGTAGAAACCGTGATAGCCAATCGCGTCGGTATGTGGGCCTTGTGGCCCATCGTTGAAGAAACGCAGCGTGGTGAGGGCACGCTTAACTGCTTCCGATCGCGTCATGTACTTCCGCTCGACTGCGATCGGATACGCCGTGAGCGCGAAACCGACGGCGGCGATCGAAGACGGCGAATCGACGCGCGTGTTGTCCGGAACGAGACCGTTCTCGAGGTTTATTTCCTGCGCGAAGTACCGGAACGTGTCGCGCTCGAGCCGATCGAGATCGTCCTCGTTAAGTGAGGCTTGGTAATCGCGTCCATCGCGTGAGGCGCTCTCAGTCATAGGATTCGATCAGAGTACGTGGCGCACAGCGCGACGACTGAACTCCGCTGTCAAACCGTAAACGAGATGTGACGCCAGCGCGTAGACGTGAGTCGAAACCGGATACGCCGCTGGTCCCTTGGCGAGTCCAAGCAGCGGTACCGTGACTTCGTCCGCCAGCACCCAGAAAACTGCGCCGAACGGAACACCCGCACCGATCGTGACTTGCGGCGCAACTTCCGCCATCGCTCCGTAGAGTCCACCAGTCGCCGTGCCGAAAGCGTAATGCACCGCCGCTCCCGCCGGTTTCTTTTCACTCTCCTGCAACTCGTGGCCAAAGACGTTTCTCGAGATCGTTTTCGCGGTTTTGACGGTCGCGTCGTCTTGATCCTCCTTGGGTTCTGTGTTTTGCCCCGCATTCGCGGCAGCCTCACTCGGTTTTCCTCCCTCGCTCGGCTGCATCGATTGGGCACCGTGTGGCTTCTCGAATCCTTCGGCCATGCGGGTCCATGCCGCTTGAAACTGGTTCATGGTCCAGGAAGCGACCAGCCCGCCGGCAAGTCCGGCGACCAGTCCCTTCCAAATATTTGCTTCTCCGTTACCGTTCTGCATGATCGACTACTCCTTGTTGTTCCCCGATCCAATTCTGTGTATTTCTCTGATACGGGCGCATCCTAACGAACTCAACACGGATTTTGAACATATCTATTGCGGTTTTCTGACTTCAGTGATACTTATCGAACAGCGTCAGTCCCCCCGAACAATAAATCCCCCTCAAGCATCTCTCGGTTGGTCCATGGCTCGCCAAGGAGGAGTATCGATGTTCCGGCTATTTACGTTTTCATGCCGCGCACTAGTCTGCGCGGTTTTTCTTCTGCTTCCGCTCGTTGTTGTCAACGCGCAGTTCCGCGCGACGGTCCAGGGAACCGTCACCGATTCAACCGGCGCGCTAGTACCTGAAGCGACGGTGACGCTGACCAATAAAGAGACCGGCGCGAAACAAACGACACAGAGCAATGGCGACGGCTTTTATCGCATCTCGGGGTTGCCGCCCGGCAATTATTCATTGCAAATCGAGAAGAGCGGCTTTAAGAAACAGTCGTTCGAGAACGTCGTCGTCAGCGCTGAAGAGACGCAAGGTTTCGACGTGCTGCTGACTGCGGGAGAAGTGGCCGAGACGGTGACGGTCACCGAGGAAACCGGACAGGCAATCCAAACTGAGAATGGAAACGTCACGCGAGCTTTGTCCACGAGGGAAATTCGGGAGCTACCGCAAGTCGGACGCGATCCCTACGAGTTACTCCGCCTGACTCCAGGAGTTTTCGGCGACGGCGCACGCGCCAGCAACGGACAGGCGGTGAATCTGCCGAACACCACGGGCCCAGGCGGATCAAACAACTCAATCTTCCAAACCGAGAACCAGGTTCAGATCTCGGCAAACGGCCAGCGTCTCTCCTCAAACAACTACATGATCGACGGCGTGAGCGTTAACAGTTTCAACTGGGGCGGCGCCGCGCTCGTCACGCCAAACCAGGAATCGCTGAAGGAAGTTCGCGTGTTGTCGGCGACCTATTCAGCAGAAGACGGCCGCAACTCCGGCGCGCAGGTCAAAGTTGTTTCACAAGGCGGAGCAAACGATGTTCATGGTTCTGTGTTCTTCAAATACAATTCGCCAAAGTTAAATGCCTTTAACAAATTCGGCGGACCGGGCGCGCCACCGAAGCGCGTTAGTGACTACATCCGTCAGTTCGGCGGCAGCATTGGTGGACCACTCTACTTCCCACACTTTGGTGAAGGCGGTCCCACGACAATCGGCGGTCGCAATAAGTCGTTCTTTTTCTTTTCCTACGAAGGTCTGCGTAACAGCAACACGGGCATCGGTCGCGGCTTCGCCGAGACACCGGAGTTTCGCGCACTGGTGCAACAGCTTCGCCCCGGCGGCACGACCGCGCGGATCCTGGCGCAACCTGGCGTCACGCCACGCATCATCAATGTCTTCGCCCCAAGCTGCGCGGTCTTTGGTAACGATCCGAATCGCTGCCGCGTGGTCCCCGGCGGTCTCGACATCGGTTCGCTGACTGGTGGGCTCAATCAATATGTCTCGCTCGGCAATCCTACCGGAGGCGGGTTCGACGGCATTCCTGACCTTCAGGAGATTCAATGGTCGTTGCCGGGCTTCAATCGCGGCAACCAGTACAACGTTCGCCTCGACTTTCTTCGAACCACGAATGACAGCCTGACGCTGAGCACGTACATCACCAAGCAGAACAACTTGCGCAGCGACAACGCCGCTCAGAGCCGTCCGTTCGCAGACCTGCCGTTCAAACCACTGAACACATCCGGCACGATCATTTATCGCCGGATCATTTCCGCGACGATGTTGAATGAAGCTCGCTTCAACGCGACACGCTTTGCTGTAGACCAACAGCGCGACGCCACCAACACCAATTTCGGCATCCCGCGAGTGGAAGTAGAAGGCTTGCCATTCGACCGGCTCAGGTTCGGCGCGGACCGTAGTGAAAACACACCGGGCATTCTCGCGCAGAACATCTTCGAGGTCAGCGACACGCTAACGAAAGTGATCGGCAACCACGGTTTCAAGTTTGGCGGCGTGTTCCGCGTCGAGCAGGACAACAGCGACACCTCTGGCGGTTCGCGTCCGTTGTATTCGTTTAGCGGCATTTTCAATCTCGCGAACGACACGCCCATCTTTGAAGCCATCAACGCAGATCCACGCACCGGTGAGCCGGCAGATGCACAACGTTACTTCAGCACGAACTACTACGGGTTCTTTGTTCAGGACGATTGGAAGGTGCGGCCCAACTTCACCCTGAACCTCGGCCTGCGTTACGAGTACTACTCACCATTGAAGGAAAAAGACGAACGGTTGAGCAACCTGTTCTTCGGTCCAAACGGACTCATTGACTCGCGTGTCGCTGCCGTCGATCAGCTCTACGAACCTGACCGGAACAACTTCGCGCCACGCATCGGTTTTGCCTATAGTCCGCGGCTGCGGTTCCTCGGTCTGGATAGCGAAACTGGAGACACGACCGTGATTCGCGGCGGTTTCGGTATCGCATACAACCGCATTCCCGTCGCGCCGTTGGCAAACGTCCGCGGCAACCCGCCGTTCTTCGCTCGTTTCGGCCCTTGCTGCGGTACTGCGTCGACGGACTTCGGCAGTCCATTCGCAGGCGGTCAGATTCTGTACGCACTCGGCTCGAGCAATTCCGTCACGAGTTATCCGCGAAATCCAGCCCTGGGCGGTGGAATTAATCCGATTACCGGTGGACCAAACAGTGGCGCGGTCGAGATCTGGGGCGCACCGCAAAGCCTTCCGAATCCATATGTGTACACGTACTCACTTGAAATACAACAGGAGTTGCCGGCGAAGCTAACCGGCACGATCGGTTATCAAGGCAGTGCGGGTCACAAACTGATTCGTCTCGTGAATCAGAATTTCCTGTATCCCAACAACCCGGCTTTTTTCCAAATCTTCTTTACGACGCCCGACGTGAATTCGAATTACAACGCGCTGAACGCTAATCTCGTGCGCCGCTTTTCTCAAGGCTTGCAACTTCAGGCGAACTATCGGTGGAGCAAGAGTATCGATCAGTTGTCGTACGAAGGACCGGGCTTTGTTACCAACCAGACTTTCCCGCAGGACAATCGCACGGAACGTGGACCATCAGACTTCGACGTGCGCCACTTTTTCAACTTGTCGGCTTTGTATGAACTCCCGTTTTTCCGCAGGCGAAACGATTTCGTCGGGAAGGTCTTGGGCGGGTTCGAAATTACGAGTGTGGTAACAGCGCGAACCGGATTTCCGTTCACGCCGGTCGTCGGCGGGTGCACGAGTACCCCCGGTGGACCATCGCTTTGTCCCGTACGGCCGCAAGGTTACAGCGGGCCGACCAACCTTGACACGTCAGACGAAGCGTTCATGACCGGAAGCAACTTCCCGGGCGGTGGCGGTCCATTTTTCACGGTGTTCGATCTGCCGAACAACTCAGTAGCGCCTCCGGGAATCGGCCGCAATTCGTTTCGCGGACCGAGCTACTTCAGCGTAGATATGAGTCTGGTGAAACACACTCGGCTCGGTGGTTTTCTTGGAGAGTCGTCGGATCTCGAGCTGAGAGCGAACTTTTTCAATGTCTTCAATCAGCTCAATTTGAAGCCGTTCGAGTTTGGTAGTGATGCAACGACAATCGGTTTCTTCGATGCGCGTGGGACAAACCAACCCGGAGTGCTCACGAGCAATCCGCGCTTTGGAATCGCCACGGAGGGATTGGCGGGTCGCGTAGTAGAATTGCAGGCGCGGTTCAGGTTTTAAAGGCTTAGTCAGTGGGCAGTTGTCAGTGGGCAGTTGTCAGTGGTCAGTGGTCAGTGGTTAGTTGTCAGTGGTCAGTTGTCAGTTGTCAGTTGATCGTAGTAAGACTGAGCACTGATGA
>DATJKO010000557.1:0-2295 GCA_035491355.1 Pyrinomonadaceae bacterium | reverse complement strand
GTGCCTTTGCCGCATTTCATGCGCGCCGGCGATCGCACCGTCTCGTGGTACCACAGTCCGTTGGCTACCGGCCCGAACACAGACGAATCTCCACTGCCAGCCACGGCCGCGGATCAGTTAGTCCGCTTTAGTCGCGCCAATGGCATGTTCGACGTGTCGTACGCGGCTGCGTGGGAACTTGGACGCTTGCTGGTATTACAGAGCAAACAGACATCTGTAAGTCTCTACCAGTGGAAGAGGATGGTGGCGCAACAGGCGAATCGGGTGCAGCAGCGCCTAAATGCCGCGCACCTTCCGGATCAAAGATCGACCGCCGACATTCCGTTTCCTGATGACGCAGGCTCGTGGTTTCACCGTCTCAGCCTTTTGCAGGGAGTGCCGTTCAACTATTTGGTGCCGGATGAAGAGATGCTGCCGACTGAGTCGATCCGGTTTTTATGGCTCGATCGATTCTGGATCGATTGTTTACTTGACGGTGCGTTCAGCGTCGGCCGAGTGACGGGCGGCGACGAAGATGCTGATCGACAGAGTCTTCACTGTCCGTATCCTCCCCAGGTCAGCGACCTAACCCTCGCGAACATGCCGGCGACCAACTCGTATCCAAACGTCAGCGGCTTTATTTTGCGCTCTGAGGTAGTCGCGGGTTGGCCGAGCCTGCTGGCTGATGCTTACGATCAGCCGCAAGGCGGAAACCAACTCAACCTGCTTCGCCTCGAGCGGATTTCGAAAGATGTGCTGATCGCGCTGTTCGAAGGTGAGATGAAGCGCGTCGAAATTCACCAGAAACCGGAAGCGCTGCATTTCGGCGTCGATCCCCGCGAAGAAGGCGGCTTTTACAAAACGGTGCGCAATGACGCAGGCGATCCGGTTAAGGACCAGAGCGGTAATTTCGTTTCAATCGATCTCGGCGAAACGTCAGGTTTGTGGAAGCAGTTTTCGCAACGAGTGTTCGACATTAACGCGCTGGCAGACCAACTCGACACGGACTCGAAGGCTGCCGGCGAGTTCACCTCGGCGCAGTTTGCCTTGCAGATGATTGAAGGCGTTGAGAAGGTGAACTTTCAGATAACCGCGTAAGCAGTACTTGATGGACCTAAAACAACTCGAACTTGATTGTCAGATACTTCTTCGGGTTCTGACGGAAGTCGTAGAGCAGCTTGACGCCTTCTGACGAGAAATTGTTCACGTTGTTGTAGAGCGATTCGTCGGTGAGCAGTTTGCCCACCGTGCCTTCGCCGCGCTGGGCGCCGGCCACGACGTTGTCGATGCGCGCGGCGGTCGTATTGAAGCGGGCAATCGCGGTGCGCGCGTCGTTGTAGATCCCTTCGTCCTTGATCAGTTTGCCGAGCGTGCCCTGGCCGGCGTTCACTCCGGCGATTAGCTGATCAATGTTGTTCATCGAATGGTTTACGCGATCGGCGATGCTATTGATCTTGTTGTACATCTCGTCGCTCGAGAAGAATTTCCCGGCCGTGCCGCGTCCGGCGCGCAGATCCTCAGACATCTTCTTCAGGTTCGCGGCGACATCATTGGCGTTGTTATAGAGCGCTTCATCGTAGACGAATCTGCCGGCTGAGCCTTTGCCGCTCTTAATCTGTCGCGCCAAATCTTCCGCGTCCTGAATCGTCGCGTTCAGGTTGTTGTAGAGAGATTCATCATTGAACAGACGACCGACTGTGCCTTTGCCGTCGCGAACGTTCTTGACGATTTCGTTCATTTGATCGGACAGCTTGCCTAGTTTCTCAGCCAGTTCGGTGCCGCGGGTGGCCAGGTCGCTCATGGTGCTGCCAGCCGTGGCCGGCAGCAGAAAATTCTCAGTCACCGGTTGACCGAGCGGCGTGCCGGGCGTGATGTTCACAATCATTTCGCTGCCGAGAATGCTGGGCGAAGCCTGCTGTGCGGTTGAGTCCGTGCGAATGCGATCAGTCGCCGGAATGCCATCAATTTTTGTGTCGATGGTCAGGAACGCTTCAATCTTTTGCGGATTTGGGCCAGTGCCGACTTCGGACGGGCTCAGCAGCCGGAGGTGATCGACTTTGCCGATTTTCACGCCCGCCAGCTTTACGTCGGATCCTTCGCGCAGGCCGTTGGCGTCGGCGAAGCGCGCGCGCAGGAGCAGGTGACTCTTAAAGGGATTAAGTTCGCCTGAGGCGTTCAGAATCAAAACGACAAGTACCGCGAGCGCGATAAAAACGAGCAAGCCAACCCGCAGCTCGCTCAGTCCAATAGTCTTGGTTGATTTTGGCATGTTAATACCTGCAATTCTTCAATAGGATTTGCGGTTGATACCGTGCA
>DATJKO010000556.1:0-7752 GCA_035491355.1 Pyrinomonadaceae bacterium | reverse complement strand
TTTCGGCGGGGCCACCGGCGGCGGCGCTGGCGCCGGTGCACGCTCGCCCGGCCGGATACCGGCGTTGAGCGCGGCGGCGGTCGGGCGTAAGACCCTGACTTGTCGCGATGGAACCACGGCTGCGGGCCTCGCTTCGGGCGCGCCATTAGACGGCGCTGTCGGCGCGGCCACAGGTGTTTCCGCGACTGTCTCGACGAGTTCCTGCTCGACCGATGTTTCCGGCTCCTCAGGAGGAGCCTCGACGGCGGGTGGCTGGTCGAGCACCGGCGGTGCGGGCGCTTCGGCGCGTACTGCCGGCGTCAGTCGCTTGACGAGCTTTGTGGGTGGCGCGGGCTTCGGCGGCGCTGGCGCGGTTGGCGCCGAGGTCTCGACCGTTTCCGTTGCCATGGCCGCGACCGGCGCAGCAGCAACGTCGGGCTCAGGCTCGAAAACGTCGGGCTCCGCGTCCGCCACCGGGGCCTCCGGAGTGGGCAGCGAGGCGCGCTTGACTACCTTTACAACGCGCTTAACTGCCGTCTCTTTTTTCGGGAAGTACTTGTTGCGAATCTTCTCTGCCAGTTCCTTGGAAACGGAGTTGGAAGGAACACTGACGTCGACGCCCTCGCGACGGACCTCTTCGATGAGACGTTTGGTGTCGAGCTTTAGTTCTTTGGCGAGATCGTAAATGCGAACTTTCGAGGAAACTGTCATGCACTCCTTCTCGACGCTAACCCTTGCGTCTGACGGTCTTGATAATGGTTAGGAACTCCCGCTCCCAACCCTCAAGACGTCCGATCAGAAGTTCGGCGCGTGACAGTAGGGGCGTAGCGGGCAACACAGACGGCCCGAATAAACCGGTCTTGTGCTGTTCCTCTTGTGCTGCATCATTGGAGCATCACTGCTTCTCGTCATCGTCACTCCCGCCTGATGCAGCATCTTGCGAAACTGCGGGAGCTGTTGTTTCTGCCTCGTCGGCCGAACCGTCCGAAGCAAAATCGTCTTCCGACCCCAACACTTCTGCCATCTGCTCCTCGATGTTCTCGTAACCCTCTACTGCCGAGGAGGTGATGTCAGGTGATGGAGTGATTGTGTCCGGACGCAAATCGCGACCGGGTTCCAGCAAAGCTATTTCGTCGCCGGGAATTGGCTCGGCCTCTGTGACTGCCACCGGGTCGGCTGAATCCCACGCGCTTATTTCCTGTTCGGCAGTGTACGGAACGCCTTGTTCAACTGCCTCGTCGTAACCAGCGGCCGTCATCTCGTCGTTTGGTTCGACTTCGGCAGCCTCAACTGATTCGTCAGCTTCTGCCGAGACGGCGTGTTGCTCTTCGACATCCGTTTCCTCTTCGCCTTCGCCGAGGCTGCGGTCGCGCAGGGCAATTACGGCTTGCGCGGCAGTCAGTATGACCTCCGCTTCGTCGAGACTCAGGTCGAGGAATTCAACGAGGTCGTCGACGGTGGTTTGGGCGAGGGCATCGATGTCGTTAATGCCGTGTTCGGCCAGGGCGTCAGCCTGTTGCGCAGTCACGCCTTCGATAACTGAGAGCGGCACTGCTTCGCCGGAAGCAATCAAAGCGCCCATCTGTTCGGTAACTTCGCGCTTAATCTCTTCTTCACTGCGGATGTCGATGTTCCAGCCGACGAGTTTCGTCGCCAGGCGCACGTTCTGTCCGCGTTTGCCGATCGCCAGCGAGAGTTGGTCTTCGTTGACGATGACCTCCATCTGGCGGTTCTCAATATCGGTAATTCTGACCTGGTTGACCTTGGCGGGAGAGAGGGCGTTGGCTGCGAACACTGACGGCTCGTCGGACCACTCGATGATGTCGATCTTCTCGCCGCGAAGTTCGCGAATGATCGCCTGTACGCGGGAGCCTTTCATACCGACGCAGGCGCCGACCGGATCGACGTCACGCTCATTTGAAGTGACGGCAATCTTGGCGCGCTCGCCGGGCTCTCGCACAGCCGACTTTATCACCACCGTGCCGTCGTAAATCTCCGGCACTTCCATTTCGAACAATCTTAATAAGAGCTCGGGTGACGTTCGCGATACCTCGACCTGCGGCCCTTTTGATTCTTTCGAGACGTTGTTGATGACGACGCGAATTCGTTCGCCCTGATTCCACTGTTCGCCGCGCGACTGTTGCGAACGCGGGAGGATGGCTTCCAGGTTACCGAGGTCGACGATGATGTTGCCGCGTTCGAAACGTTTGACGTAACCGTTAACGAGGTCGCCGATCTTGTCGATGTATTGCTCGTAGACGTTGCTGCGAACGGCGTCGCGGACTTTCTGAAACAGAATCTGTTTGGCGGTTTGAGCGGCGATGCGGCCGAGTTCTTCCATCGGCAGGGGCAGCAGTAATGCGTCGCCAAGTTCGACTTCGTCGCCGGCCAGTTCGCGCGCTTCATTAATTGAGAGTTCGGTCGCCGGATTTTCGACTTCGTCGACGACGACTTTCGAAGCGGAAAGCTCGATGCCGGTTTCGGCGTTCCAGTCAACCTGGATGTCTTCGCCGGAACGGAATTGTTTCTTGGCGGCCGCGCGGACGGCTTCCTTCATCGCTTCGATAACCAGATCGCGATCAATACCCTGTTCCTGGCAAAGCGCCTCGATGTTTTGTGCGATCGATGAACTCATGAACGTCTCTTCTGTAGTTTAATGCGCCCGGCGCAACTCTTCTTCAACGTCTACTTCCAGGTTAGCCTTAGTAATCACATCCAACGGAATCTGCACGCGCCCGTTTGTTCGATCGTCAAAAACGAGCTCGTCGCCTTCGACTCCCACCATACGGCCACGAAAATTGCGTTGACCGCTGATCGGCTGCCGGGTCTTCAGCTTCGCATTACTGCCTGCAAAGCGCTCGTAATCGGCCCGTTTGTAGAGCCCACGTTCCAGCCCGGGCGACGATACTTCCAATGTGTAGGAAGCGTGGATGAAGTCTTCGACGTCGAGAATCGTTCCGAGATGAGTGCTCACATCGGAGCAATCGTCGTGGGTCACACCCTGCGGCTTATCAATAAAAACCCGAACGATCGGCTTATTATCCGGGCCGGCAACTTCCACGTGAACCAGTTCGACACCGTGGTCGATTGCGACTCGTTCAGCTACATCCTGAACCCGCGCTGCAATCGAATCATTTCCCATGGTTCACCTTTTCAAAGGGATGTCGCACAAAGAAAAAAGTGGGCGCGAAACCCACCGGACGAACACCCGTGCCTTCGAGCAAGCTGTGGATTATACGGAAACCACTATATAGAGGCAACTTGCAAGGGGCCTTCTCTCAGGCAATTGCCCGTAAAGGCGCAAAGACGCAAAGACGCAAGGGCTGAAAGTCGCAAAGGCGCAAAGAAGACTAAGAGAGTTTCGCCTTTACAATCTCACTAATTGTTTTTCCGTCCGCGTTTTTGCCTGACAAAGCTTCCTGCGCGGCCTTCATGACCTTGCCCATGTCTTTCATGGACGTCGCGCCGGTTTCGGCTATCGCCGCGACAACGGCTTGCTCGATCTCATCTACCGAAGCGGCTTGCGGTAGGTACGTCTCGATAACCGCGATCTCGGCCGCCTCTTTGTCCACCAGTTCCTGCCGACCCGCTTTCTCATACTGCTCGATGGAATCGCGCCGCTGCTTCACCAGCGAACGAAGCAGCTTCTGCACATCGTCGTCATCCAGCTCAGCGCCTTTTTCGATCTTGCGATTCATCATCGCGGCTTTCACCATGCGCAGCGTCGAAGTCCGTTGCGTGTCCTGCGCCTTCATCGCCGCGGTCAGATCCGAAACTATCTGTTCACCCAAACTCATTTTGAAGATCCTCCATTGGATTTCGCGAGGTAGGCGCGCAGGAACCTGCCTGTGTGCGACTCGCGCAGCCGCATGATCTCTTCCGGAGTACCGACGCCGACGACGTACCCGCCGGCGTCACCACCTTCCGCACCAAGATCGATGACGTGATCGGCGGTCTTGATCACGTCGAGATTATGTTCGATCACGAGCAGCGAGCCGCCGGCGTCGATCAACGCCCGGAACGCCGCGAGTAGTTTGTTGATGTCGTCGAAGTGCAGACCGGTCGTTGGTTCGTCGAAGATGTAGAGCGTCTTGGCGCCGGTTCGTTTCAACAGGTGCGCCGCCAGTTTGATACGTTGCGCTTCACCGCCGGACAGGGTCGTCGCGGACTGGCCCAATCGCAAGTAACCCAACCCCACGTCGTCCAGCACGCGCAACCGGTTCGTGATCTTCGGCACTTCGCGAAAGAACGTGATTGCTTCGCGCACCGTCATGCTCAGCACTTCATGAACGTTCTTGCCGCGATAACGAATGTCGAGGATCTGCTGTTTGAACCGCGTTCCCTTGCACTCTTCACAGACCAGTTCGACGTCGGCAAGAAACTGCATTTCAACCGTGACCGTGCCATCGCCCTGGCAAACCTCGCAACGTCCGCCCGGAAGATTGAACGAGAAGTGCGACGGCTCAAAGCCACGCGCCTGCGCTTCCCGCGTGTTCGCGAACACTTCGCGAATCGCGTCGTAGACCTTGATGTACGTGACTGGATTGGAACGCGGTGTGCGGCCAATCGGCGACTGATCGACCAGAATCACGTCGTCGATAAGGTTCCCGCCTTCGATTCTCGTAAACGCGCCGACGTGGCCCTGCCACTCGCCGCGCTGCTTCTTCAACCCCGCGTAGATGCAGTCGTGAATCAACGTCGACTTGCCTGAGCCGCTGACGCCGGTGACGCAGACGAGCATGTCGAGTGGCACTTCGACGTCGATCGATTTCAGGTTGTGTTCCGAAGCGCCCTGGATCGTCAACCTTCGCTTTTGGGCGACGCGGCGTTGCTTTGGTTCCTTGATCTCAGCGTCGCCGCGCAGGTAACGCGCAGTCAACGAAGTGTCGTCGCGCAGCAGTCCGGCGAAGTCGCCTTCATACATCACGCGTCCGCCGAGTTCACCGGCAGCGGGACCGATATCCAGGATGTGATCGGCGGAGCGCATCATCTCGGCGTCGTGCTCTACGACGAGCACGGTGTTGCCGATGTCGCGCAGGTTCTTGAGCAAACGGATGAGACGATCGTTGTCTCGCGGGTGCAGACCGATCGACGGTTCGTCGAGCACGTAGAGCGCGCCGACGAGCGATGACCCGAGATTCGTAGCGAGTTGAATGCGCTGGGCCTCGCCGCCTGAGAGCGTCGAGGCGAGTCGATCGAGCGTCAAGTAATCCAGTCCGACTTCGACGAGAAACCGAAGCCGTCTTCGTACTTCGAAGAGTATTCGGTCGGCGATAGCGGTTTGTTCGGTCGAGAGTTGCAGCGAGTCGAAGAAGTTTGCGGCTTCGCGGATCGACATCGCGCAGATCTCCGCGACCGTGCGTCCGCTGACTTTCACGTCACGTGCTTCCTGGCGGAGCCGGCCGCCGTTGCAGTCGGGGCACAACGTGTAGCCGCGATACTTCGACAGGAAAACGCGGACGTGGAGTTTGTACTTCTTCGTCTCCATCCAGTCGAAGAATCCGCGCACGCCGCCGAAGTCGCTGCGCCCTTCGACGACTGCCTGCTGGTCCGCGGACGAGAGTTGGTTGAACGGGACCGTCATCGAGATCTTTTCCGCGCGGCAAAACTGCTTCAGCTCCGCCTGGGCCCATTCGTGCTGCGGCTTGGTCCACGGTTCGATCGCGCCGTCTTTCAACGACAGGCCGGGATTGGGAATGACGAGGTCGAGATCGAGCCCGATCGTGTTGCCGTAGCCCTGGCACGTCGGACACGCGCCGTACGGGTTGTTGAAACTGAAGAGGCGCGGTTCGGGTGTCGCGTAGGACGTGCCGTCGTATTTGCACTCAAAACGATCCGAAAAGCGCCGCCGTTGCCGTTCGGCGTCGGCGGTTTCGACGAGCGCGCTGCCCTGGCCTTCCTGAAAACAGGTTTCGAGCGAGTCGACGAGTCGTTGACGAACATCGGATCGCGCGGTCAGGCGATCGACGAGAACGAAGACGTCGTTGAAGTCATCGCGGGGATAATCGTCGGGTGAACTGAGGTCAATCGTCTGGCCGTTGAAGAAAAGGCGCGTGAAACCGCGTTGCATCAGACTCATCACGTGCGCGGTGATCAAGTGACGCGGTGACCGGGTGACGCGGCGACGCGGTGATTTCGCTCTTTCTCCGCGTCCCCGCGTCTCCCCATCTCCGCGTCCCCGTGTCTCCGCCCCCCGTCCCCTCGTCTCCGCCTCCGGCTCGCGTAGTCCCGCCCCGGCGGGGAAGAGAACGTAAAAGCGTGTTCCTTCCGGAAGCGTCGAGAGCACTTCCTCGGCGACCGATTCCGGCGAATCGCGCGTCACTTGTCGTCCGCAGACGCGGCAGAAAGTCTGTCCAACGCGGGCGAAGAGCAGGCGCAGGTAGTCGTAAACTTCGGTCTGTGTGCCGACGGTCGAGCGCGGGTTGCGCGTCGCGTTTTTCTGGCGAATGGCGATTGCGGGAGCGATGCCGTGTACCTCGTCGACGTCCGGCTTGTCCATCCGTTCGAGAAACTGCCGCGCATAGGCCGAGAGCGACTCGACGTAGCGCCGCTGGCCTTCCGCGTAGATCGTGTCGAAGGCGAGCGACGACTTGCCGGAGCCGCTAACGCCCGTGACGACCGTCATTTGATTTATCGGGATAGAGAAGGAAACGTTCTTGAGGTTATTAACGCGTGCTCCCCTGACTTCAATGGCTTCTACAGGCATACAGATCCAAGTTTTGCGGTTGTCGCAAACTCAGCATGATAGCAGAACATGCGTGCTCGCCTCTAACACGGATCCGTAGATGATGAAGATTTCCCGCAAAGACGCAAAGACGCAAAGAAAAGAAAGAACACCCTGAATTGATTGCGCGCTGAATTGATTGGATTCTCTTGGTGTCTTTGCGCCTTTGCGGGCGCACATACTTTCAAACTGCACCAGTAACCACACGGATTAATCCAATTGACAGCCAAAAGCACATGGGAGCAGAATGCCCGGCGACATGAAGACTTCACGATTCCTGCTGCGCGGCTTTCGGCCTCCACGCGAGATAGCCTGTTTCGCTCTCGGAAAACTGGAACGCCAGGTGCTCGAAGAGACGTGGCGGCTGGGCGAGGTGAGCGTCCGCGACGTCCATCGCGCCTTCGAACAAAGGATCGCCTACACCACGCTCATGACCACGCTCGACCGGCTCTACAAAAAGAACCTGCTCGATCGACGCAAAGACGGCCGCGCCTTTTATTACTGGGCCAGCGTTTCCCAAGAGGATCTCGACCGCGGAATCAAAGAGGACGTCGTCGACGGCCTGCTCGGCCACGGCGCTGACGGTGTGCAACCAGTCCTGGCTTGCATCGTCGACACCATCAGCGAAAGAGACCGCGAATTGCTCGACGAACTGGATCGCCTCGTACAAGAGAAAAAACGCCAGATAGGCACGCGCGAATAACTGATGTACGAACTGCTCGGCATAACACTAGTCCTCGCATTGCTGCTGACCATCAACGCCACCGCCACCCTGCTCGCGGCGGGACTGTGTCGCGCGTGCAGAAAAATCCTCTGGAAGTGTTCCGCCCGCACCCGCGCCGAGATCCTGTTCGTGATGCGCATCGGACCGCCGGTGATTGCAATCGTCGCCATCGCGGCGTTCATGATCCCGTCCTATCTCAAGTACGAACCGTACGGCACCAAAGAAATGGTCAGCCTGAAACTCGGCGCCCTCGCGGTGATTTCAGCGATCGGCGTAGCGCTCGCGATCTGGCGCGGACTTCGTTCGTGGCTGGCGACTCGTTCGT
>DATJKO010000555.1:0-4924 GCA_035491355.1 Pyrinomonadaceae bacterium | reverse complement strand
CATCACGTCTAACGCTTTGCCGCGCTCGATGCGCACTCGATCCTTCAGACCAGCGCGCTCGAGGTAACTCGACGCTGCCTGGATCATCTCGTCACTCGGATCGATCGTGACGACCTGACTACCCTCACCCATCCCGCGTACCAGGTGGACCACCGAATAACCGATCGCCATTCCGATCTCCAGCGCTCGCTTCGCACCGCTCGTCCGGGCAGTGATCTCGATGAACCTCGCCACCTCCCGATCAGCGATCGGCACGTTGTGCTTCGCGGCGTACGCCTCCATCTCCGTCAGCAATCGATCAGTCTGCGGCAGCAGCCGATCCAGGTACTCAGCCTGGTCGCGTTGGAGTATGGCGTCGAGTCGCGCTTTCATCGTTTACCTTTCAAGTGTCGGAGTTTTCCGGCAGGTCGCCGTTGACGGAGACATAACGGCGACCAAGGCCGAGTTGGCGTAGTTTGTGCTGGAGTGACTGGCGGTGCATGTCGAGGATCTCGGCGGCGCGAGTTACATTTCCCTGCGTGTGTTCGAGGCAACGCGTGATGTAACGGCGCTCGAACTCGCGGCGATCCTCACGGAAATCGGCGGTAAACGGCACGCGGAGACCATCCGACTCCTCACCTGATTCACCAATGGCGCTGGTCGGAATTCCGGCCGTGATTTCGTCCGGCAGGTCCCGCGGCGTGATCTCATCGCCTTCCGCCATGATCACCGCGCGGTCGATAGTGTTCTTCAACTCACGCACGTTGCCGGGCCAGTTGTACTCAACCAAACGCTTCAAGGCGCCCTGACTCAGCGATCGCTGTGGCAGTTCATAACGCTCGGCCGCGCCACGCAGGAACGTCTCAGCAAGTAGCGGAACGTCCTCACGCCGTTCCCGGAGCGGCGCGATATCGACCGTAACGACACGCAAACGGTAAAAGAGATCCGCACGGAAGTTACCGTTTGTGATCTCCTGTTCGAGTGGCCGGTGCGTCGCACTCACGATGCGCACGTCAACCGGGATCGACTCGTTTGCCCCGAGCCGTTCGATCCTTCGTTCCTCGAGGGCGCGCAGCAACTTCGCCTGCACGTTCGAGCTCATATCGCCGATCTCGTCGAGGAACAATGTGCCGCCGTCCGCCTGTTCAAACTTCCCTTCCCGTCGCGCTGCTGCGCCGGTAAAAGCCCCTTTTTCGTGGCCAAAAAGCTCCGATTCGATCAGCTCCGAAGGCAGCGCCGCGCAATTTACAGCCACAAAGGAACTGTTGCGGCGCACACTATTTCGCTCGTGAAGTTCACGCGCCACGAGTTCCTTTCCGGTGCCCGATTCACCACGCACGAGCACGGTCGCATCGGTCTCGGCAACCTTGTCGATCATCGAGCGCACGCGCTGCATCGGTTCGGAGTTGCCGATCAGAGCGCCGCGTTGTGAACGCTCGACTTCGATCCTTCGTCGCAACGAATAATTCTCGCGCCGGAGTTGCACTGTCTCCGCTGCGTTCTTAACAACGAGCCGCAGATCGTCAAGTTCGAATGGTTTGGCAAGATAATCGTGGGCGCCGGCTTTCACTGCCTCCACGGCCATGCGCTCTGAACCATGGGCCGTGATGATGATCACGAGCGGCGCGTTTCCGTTCGCAGATTTGAGCTCGCGCAGAAAATCAAGCCCGCTCATTCCCGGGAGGTTAACGTCCAGCAGGAGCAAGTCGGGCTCGTGTTGCTTCAACAGGGCGCGGGCCGCTTCCGCGGAACCCGCTTCGGAGATGTTGTAGCCGAAGGTAGTGAGTGCTCGCCGCATGCCGTAGCGCGCGGCTTCCTCATCGTCAACTATCATCAATCGCAATGCGTCTTTTCTCACTTCCGGTTAGTTTAAAACTCGTCCGTGAGATTTACTAGCGCATTGCGTGCCAAAGACCAGCACGGTCACTTCTGGGTCCGCTTCGCTGAGACCACCAGGATGATCGCATCGCCCGAGGGGCCAACGTTGAGCGTGCCTACGACCACGGGATCGCCTTCGCGCATACTGATGTCGGTCGCGAGCCCGGTGCCCTCGTAGTTGATTTGCGGAAAGGCTTTGTCAGCGGAAGCAAAGGCTCCAGTCTGAATCGGGATGCGAGTGCCGAAATTGAACCCGAGCATCTGGACCAACGATTGTCCTTCGCTATTCTGCACGAGACTCACTTGCCGGACTTTGAAGTAACTGAAACTCGGCGCCGGTGCCGTCGCCGAGACATTGCTCGTCGCGAGTGGTCCACCGATCCAGTTCAGGTCCAAACGACCATCGTTCTTCACCCGATTGATCAGCGTCGAAGCGAGACGATAGTTCTTGAACGGCAAGCTTGCGCGCATTTGTTTCACCACTGCGTCGAGTGACGACGGAAGTTTGGCATCCGCAACCTCTTGATTGGTGCCGACGATCAAATACAGTTGGGTCTCAAGATTTGTTTCATCCCCTTGTTTCGTTTGCGGCGTGGCCGTGGTTTGAGCCTGAACGTTGAGCCCCAGACACGCGACGGCAAACAGAAATGTGATTACAAGTCTCTTCATGCTACATCTCCTTAACTAATGCTAGTGCTTACAGCCAGACCTATCACGCAGATCGGATCTGAAAGTTCCCTGTGATTGCAGCGAAGATTCTAGTTAATGGGAATGCGGATGTGGAATAGCGCACCTGATCCGTTGCGTGCGACACCGAGCGAGGCGGAGCCACCGACCTCCTGCACGCGCTTGCGAACGATCGCGAGGCCGAGTCCGGTGCCGCGTTGGCGCGTGGTGAAGAACGGCTCCCAGATCTGTTCGCGCAACTCACTCGGCACGCCCGGCCCGCTGTCCTGCACACTTACAACCAACTCTCCGTCGGATGCTGTCGCACTCAGTCGCACCTCGCCACCTGACGGAGTCGCCTGTAAAGCGTTCAGCAACAGGTTGGACAAAACATCGCGCAACGCCGAAACAGATTTGCCCGCCAGCGTGGCGTCAGTTGAGATCGTGCACTTGATATCGATGCCCTGCTCGCGTGCGTTCGCGCGAAATAGATCCGCCGAGGTCTGGACTAATTCGCCGACGCTCAGCGGTTCCGCGGCCGGACTCTCCCGGCGCGCAAAACTCAAGAGCTGCGTGATGCTCTGACTCAAGCGATCCGTTTCGCCGACGATCAAACTCAGATCGCGTTCGTACTCATTCTTCAAACTTTCGTCTTCGCGCATCACCTGTGCAATCGACTTAATAGCCGACAGCGGATTCTTGATCTCGTGCGCGACGGTTGCCGCCATGCGGCCGAGCGCCGCCAGACGTTCACGCTCCGCCAGTTCGCGTTCGAGGCGCACGTTCTCTTCCACTAAGCGCGAATCGTCGATCGCAATCGCGATCTGGTTCGCAAGGAGTTCCATGA
The DNA here is from genome assembly GCA_035491355.1 of Pyrinomonadaceae bacterium. GTDB lineage: Bacteria > Acidobacteriota > Blastocatellia > Pyrinomonadales > Pyrinomonadaceae > PSRF01. The sequence continues at coordinate 1,554 of DATJKO010000555.1, read as the reverse complement.
CTGATCGTGCGTCCGGCGTCAAACTCGCTCCTGCCGCATCAACGGCCAACAATCCTTCGACGTTGTCTTCGCGCCGCAACGGAAACGCGAGCTTGAATCCTTGTTCGACCAGCACCGGATCGTCTTCGACGGGCGACCAGCCATTCGCCCGCGACTTCGCCAGCACGAGTTCGCCCCAGGGTTCGGGAAGTCTGCGATGGCCGTTCACTTCCCCGGCTACGGAACCGTCGATGAAGATCTTCAGTTGCCGGAGCCCAAGCGCCGTTGTCGTTCGTTCTTCCACAAACTGCAAGAGGTCGGAAAGTTCTTTGTACAGCCCGGCATGCGAACCGATGCGCGAAACGATCTCCTTATAAAGGGCGGTTTCGCGTTCGAACAGCTTCTGAAAACGCTGGGCCAACCAGCCGCGCAAGGGCGCCGCCATCAGTGCGAGCGCGAGAATTAGTAACGCCTCGACGAGTCCGGGACGCACACCGTAACGCTGCGTCATCCAGTCGCCGATGGTGCGGATACCGAACAGGTAAACAGTCAGCACAACCGTGGCGAAGGTGACGACAATCAGGCTCTCTTCAATGATGATCTCGAGATAGCGGTAGCGATAAATGTAATAAGCCAGCAGCACCGACGGCAGCAGCGAGCCGAGATTCGCAATCGTCTTCAAGTAAAGACCGGCGGTAGTGCCGGCGCCGAGTCCAAACGCCAGCGCCGCCAGGATTACGATGCCGATACCAATGAATGACGCCGCGAGTGTCTGCATAATTCGCTGCTCGCTGCGGTTGTCACTCTTTCTCGCGATTAGCAGCTCGGTGAGCGCGATTAACCCGAGCACATACGCAATCCAGAAAGCAAACGGGATCACGAAAAACGACAGCTTCGCGAACATCGGCTCATATTCGCCTCTCCATAACCGTGGGATTGCAACGAGGAGAAAGATCGTCGGAATGTATGAGAGATAGACGCGCAGTTGTTCGCTCTTGTTGAGTTCGCGACCGTGTGACTGTGCCCACAGGTACAGGTGGACGTGAAGCAGAAACGAATAAGCGAAGGTGATGCTGACGACCGCTACCGTGTCGGCGAGGCGCAGCAAGGTGGTCCAGGTGTCGGGACCGAGATCGAAAAGCCCGTGGAGAGTGACGACGAGGTTGCTCGTATGCCACCCACCCATCGTGAGCGCAAGCGCCGCGAGCATGCGCTCGATGTTCGTGAGCTTGGTGCGACGGCGGACGAGTTGCACCGCCATCCAAAGCGGTAACAACGCGCCGATCGTGTAGCCGATGACCTGGAGTATTTCGAGTGGATCGAGTGGGGACATTTAGCGCTTTGAACTTTGTGCTTTGTACTTAGAACTTTGTTCGCAATTCCAGCGACCGGCCCAACTCGAACAAAGAACAAAGCACAAAGAACCAAGCACCATTCTTATTTCGCAGCCGTGCTCCGCGGTGACGTAAACGTGATTTCTACGCGCCGGTTCCTGGTGCGGCCCGCAACCGTAGTGTTTGGCGCGACCGGGTTTGACGCGCCCATGCCGTTGGCTTGAATTCGCGCGGGCTCAAC
>DATJKO010000554.1:0-2454 GCA_035491355.1 Pyrinomonadaceae bacterium | reverse complement strand
GACTCGCTGCTGCTGACGTCATCGCATCGCGCGCAGTCTCCTGCGAACGAAACGGCAGACCTGTTTCCGGATCGATGTACGTCATGTAGTCGTTATTGATCGCGAAAAGCGCAACGTTGATGACGCCGGTCGTTTCCAGATGTGCTCGAAGTTGAATCGCGTCGCGGTCGTAGAAATTCCCGCGGGCCATGATTTCAAACTCCGCATGAGCAGCGCTGGGGAAACTCGAATAGGAGATGTTGTAGGTCAATCGTTCACCGACACGATACGGAGCCTGCGAAAACGAATGGGCCCCGTTCTGGGCAGCGACGGGAAAAAGGGACGCGAGGAACAGGAGTAAAAATGTCGAAATTAGCGGGGGTTTCAAGCTGAGATTCACCGTCGCATCATAGTTTCAAATCAAGAGTTGGGCAAACCTTAAGATTCTCCCGCAAAGCGCAAAGATAACACCGCAAGTGAGATTTAGCTTGGCGCCTTTGCGCCTTTGCGGGAAGGCTTCTGCTGTTAGTACACGCTACCTTTGTTTCTCAGTTCCGTTCGATCCTCAGTTCTTCGGCTCGTGAACCCACCGCCTCAGCGATATTCGCAAACCCTTCGCGCCGCAGGATCTCGACCAGTCCTTTATTGATCTGACGCACGATGCCGGGTCCGTTGTAGATGAACCCCGTGTACAACTGCACGAGACTCGCACCGGCGCAGATCTTTTCCCAAGCATCTTCTGCGGTGAAGATTCCGCCGACGCCGATCAAAGGAATCCGTCCGCGCGTGAGTTCATAAAGCTGCGCGATCATCTGCGTGGCGCGGTCACCGAGCGGTTTCCCGCTGAGTCCGCCGGCGCCGCATGCGTCAACGCGGCTGCGCTCGGTGCGAAGATTGTCGCGGCTGATGGTGGTGTTGGTTGCGATGATGCCGTCGATGTCGAAGCGCGCGATGACGTCAACGATCATTTCCAGGTCGCGGCGTTCGAGGTCCGGAGAGATTTTGACGAGCAAGGGAACTGGCTTGTCGCGTCGATGAGATTGCTTTAATTCGTGGTTCCGAGTTTGCAGCGCCGACAGCAGCGAAGCGAGCTGCTCCGACTGTTGCAGTTCGCGCAGTTGAGGGGTGTTTGGTGAACTGACGTTGATGGCGACGTAGTCGGCTAAGTTGTAAACGAGGTCGAAGCTCGCGAGGTAATCAGCAGTCGCTTCTTCAAGCGGCGTGATTTTGCTTTTGCCGATGCTGATGCCGAGCACGCAGTTGGGACGATGATGCTCTACGCGACGGGCAAAGGCAGCGGCGCCGGCATTGTTGAATCCCGCCCGATTGATAAGTGCTTGATCCTCTGAGAGGCGAAACATGCGTGGCTTCGGATTTCCGGGCTGCGCATGATACGTAACCGTCCCTGCTTCGATAAAACCAAAACCGAGACCCGCCAAAGCCTCCAACGCGACGCCGTCTTTGTCGAAACCGGCAGCAAGTCCCACCGGGTTACGGAAACACAGACTGAACAGATCCGTGTTTAGCAGCGGCGACTCGAATGGACGTCCGAGAAAACTCTTAACGAACGGAAGAGAATGAAGTGCGAACTCGTGAGCGGTTTCGGGCGGAAGTCGAAACAGGATGGGACGCACCAGCGATCGATAGACCATTGTTTGTGCTTTGTACTTTGAGCTTAGTACTTTGTTGGGAATACAAAGTACCAAGTACAAAGCACAAAGTACAAAGCTCCCAGTGCAAACTTGTCACCGCCAAACGCTTCTTGTTAGTATCCGCGCAAATGGATTTCATCGAGAAGGCTCGCATCATGGACGGTCCGCGTATCAACCGTGCGCTTGCCCGTCTGTCTTCTGAAATCGTGGAAGAGAACCATGGCGCGGGCGACCTGTTTCTCGTCGGCATTCGTCGCCGCGGAGTTCCGCTCGCTGAACGCATTGCGGCGAAGATAGCCGATCTCGAAGGTGCGCCACCGCCCGTCGGCGTACTCGACATCACGCTCTATCGCGACGATCTGTCGACAGTCGGCGCGAAGCCAGTTGTCAATCGCACCGATCTTCCCGGCGATATCGAGAATCGGAACATCGTTCTGATTGACGATGTCCTTTACACAGGCCGGACCATCCGCGCCGCACTCGACCAGTTGATCGATTACGGCCGCCCCCGGCGTGTGCAACTCGCAGTTTTGATCGATCGTGGCAAGGAACATCGCGAACTCCCGATTCAAGCGGATTACATCGGCAAACTCGTCCCGACCAAGAAGAGTGAAATCATCAAGGTGATGCTAAACGAATTCGACGAGGAAGAAGGCGTGGTAATCGTCGAGCGACCGTCAGAGACGGCGTGACGAAGCGGCCGGCGGGCCGCTTTTTTTGTGTTTAATCACAAAGGGCGCAGAAACCACAAAAGGCGCAAGTACAAAAGAATGCAGGCAACGTTCAGTCGCAAACATTTGCTCGGTATTCGTGAGCTTGAGAC
>DATJKO010000553.1:0-2606 GCA_035491355.1 Pyrinomonadaceae bacterium | reverse complement strand
CCGTCAGGAGAGCAAACCGGATAGGAATCGACGTAACTGCCGTTCGTCAGTTGTTTCGGATTACTGCCATCCAGGTCCATGCGCCAGATGTTTCGCGCACCCGCGCGATTGGATTGGAAAACGATGTAACGGCCATCGGCTGAAACTGAAGGTTGCTGATCGATGTAAGCGTCTGCGGTGAGTTGCCGGCTATCGGCGCCGTCGCGATTCGCGATCCAGATGTCCCAGGTCTCTCCCGTGCGAGCTGCGTAAACGATTCTTTCATCCGGCGTCCAGGCGACAGTTTCCGGCAAGTTGGTTTTGAGAATCTGTAGCGCGTGGCTTTCGTCGTCGTTGGCGTTGGCCACCCAAATGCTGCTGACGTTGCTTTGTTGGATCGTTGCGATCGTGGCGGAGTCAGCGGTCACGCCGAGGCTGACTTCACCATAACCGTTCAAGTCGTTAGTAATACGACGCGGTGGCCCACCGTGGTAGGGAACAAACCAGATCTGCGTGCCGATCGATGACGACTCCGGTTGTGCGGCAACGATCAATCCGCTCATATCCGCGAGCCAGATGATGCGACCGATGCTGGCCCACTTTGTCGCGTCGATAGGTTTAGGGCCGCTGCCATCAACCAAGACTTCCACCAATGTTGAATAGCCGGTGCCATTCGACATGCCGGCGGCGACTCGCGTTCCGTCGTCGGACCAGGCTGGTCCGAAAGTCGAGAAACTGTTGGGTGCTTTCGCAACGGCGATGACTTTCTGTTCACCACTGCCATCGGTATTCGCGACGACGAGCGATGTGTCTTCCTGGTTCTTGCGAACGAAAGCGAGGCGCTGTCCGTCGTTAGTAAATCCGACCGGACTGAACACACGGTCGAGTATCCTGGTCGATGGGCCGCCCAGCACAGGCACTCGATAAAGCGTTGGCGTAAAACCATTTTTCTGCAGGGTGGCGACGTAGTAAACAAAGTTGCCGTCAGGCGAGAAGGTGGTGCCGAGATAACCGCCGTTCTCCGGTTGAACGAGCCGCACCAGACTGTTTGTGGCGATCTGACGAATCCACAAGCTGCCTTGTTGCTTGTTGTCGTTTGCAGCGCAGACGACATATCTGCCGTCAGGCGAGATTGAGACTTGTCCGTTGATGTCTTCGCCATTGATCTTTCCGCCCGTAGTCAGCGCGGTCAATCTTGCAGGCCCGAGCTCTTTGGGACGGAAGACCTTGGTGTACAGTCCGAACGCAACGGCGCCGAGAACCAGCAAGGCGAGTCCGGCCGTAGCGGCAGCGATGCGCATCCGCCGCGGCGAACGGGCAACGACGACGGAGTGCACTTCTGATATTGGTTTCGTCGTGAGGACGCCTGACGATAGCGCTGTCGGTCTGATCGATTCGTCGAATGTCGCCTGGGGTGAAGGCGTTGAATGTATGTTTGGGTACGAAAGCGCCGGTGACGAGTGTGCTGGCGCTGAATGGTCGAGGTCCGATGGCGAAGTCGGCAGCGTGCCTGCTTCGAGGCGCTGTTTCAGTCGCTTCAACTTGCCAACCAATTCTTTCGCAGTCTGACAACGTTCGTCGCGATCCTTCGTCAAAGCTTCCGCGATGATCCATTCGAGTGGTTGCGGCGCGTCGGGAGCGAATTGAGTTAACGGCGGCGGTTCGCGATCGGTGATGGCGACGATGATGTGACTCTTCGAAGCGCCCTCGAATGGCGGGCGCGCCGCGATCATTTCGTAGAGTACAACGCCAAGACTCCAGATATCGGATCGCGCATCAACGTCGCGTCCCGCTGCTTGCTCCGGCGACATGTAAGCAGCGGTGCCGAGCACCGTACCGGGTTCGGTGTTAACGATCGCAATCGTGGTCGCTTCTGATCCGGAAGATGAATCTTGTCGTTCCGTGAGTTTCGCGAGGCCGAAGTCGAGTATCTTCACGATACCGTCCTTGCGGACCATGATGTTCTCAGGCTTGATGTCGCGATGAACGATACCGGCTGCATGCGCGGCAACGAGTGCGGACGCCACTTGAATCCCGATATCGAGGATCTCGGGCAGCCGCAAACGGCGCAAGCGCATGTGTTGTCGGAGCGTGACTCCGTCAACAAACTCAGTCGCTATGTAAGTAGTGGTTTCTTCGCGACCGATTTCATAGACGGTGAGAATGTTAGGGTGGTTCAGCGCCGAGGCGGCTTTGGCTTCCTGAATAAATCGCTTGACGCGGCTCTGTTGGACCGCGACTTCCTCCGGGAGGAACTTCAGAGCGACTGAACGGCTGAGTTCAGTGTCCTGGGCCCGGTACACTTCGCCCATACCGCCCGCACCGATTTGGGAGATGATGCGATAATGGGCCAGCGTAGCGCCGGGGGACAATTCAGCCACGGTGAGGACTTTGTACGTCAGTTCGGAGCGGCTGTGCAAGGACGAAAGCCGTAGGTTCTTACCTTTCTGCAAGTTGACCTAGCCACGATCCTTGCAAGTTTCACCGGGCTTACAGAGAAAAGTGTTTCTTTTCGTTTTTCTTTGCGCCTTTGCGCCTTTGCGGGAAACCTTCTTTTCTTCAGCGCAAACTGAATCGCTGCCACCCTACAAAAATTCACATGTGCCTGGAGTGCGTTAAGGAATGGA
>DATJKO010000552.1:0-7805 GCA_035491355.1 Pyrinomonadaceae bacterium | reverse complement strand
GGCGGCGAAGCCCCTGATCGTCGCGGCGGCGAAGCCGCTGAGAACCGCCTTGCATCACATCAGGCGACGAAGGCGCTGAGAACCGACTCTTTGTGCAGACCTCAGGCGGTATTCAAACATCCCTCACTGCGCAAGTTTCGTCGGGCGATTGCGTTCTTCTCAGTGGCTTGAGATTCAACTGTGAGGAAACCCGATGAAGACCTTACTCATAACACTCGCTCTGGTCATACTCGCTGCCGGCCTAACAGCTTTCATAGCCGGACCGAGCGAAACCATGCCTCCCGTATCCGCGGCTCCAGTTCCGTCAAAGAAAACCATGCGGGCGTTTACGTCCGAGCGGGAGCTGGTGCTCTACTTCCGCGAACTGGCTAAGAAAGAACGACGCCGCATGCGAGGCTTCGCCAAAGAGTCGGTGGCCGTGGCTGACAGTGCTGCCGCGGCGGCGCCCGCGCGGCCGGCCAAACCCATGGCTGACGAGGATAAGGACGAATCGGTCACGAACACGCAGCACGCCGGTGTCGATGAAGGCGGAATCGTGAAGGTCCACGGCGCCCACCTCGTCGTTCTGCGTCGTGGTCGACTCTTCACCGTGAAGGTTGGCGACGGGGCGTTGAACCCCGTCTCCGCGGTTAACGCATTTGGTCCCGAGATCAATCCCGACGACACCTGGTACGACGAGATGCTCATCTCCGGCGAAACTGTGGTTGTGATCGGCTACAGCTACGAGCGTGGCGGCACTGAAGTCGGCCTATTCAACATCAACGACCGCGGCCAGCTGTCATACCGCTCGACGTATCACCTTCGTTCAAACGACTACTACTCTTCGCGCAACTACGCGAGTCGCCTGATTGGCAACAAGCTGATCTTCTACGCGCCTCAGTATCTCTACCCGGGAGTTGAGGATGTGTTTGGTTCGTTCCCGGCGGTGCGCCGTTGGCATCGAGGTGCGAAGGCGAACGAGTTTCGTCGCATCGTGTCGGCCACCAGTGTTTACCGTCCGGAAGCCGAGTTTGCCGTTGACGACATGGCCCTGCACACGGTAACCGTCTGCGATCTCTCGAATGGCGGCTTCGACTGCCAGGGCACCAGCGTTCTTGGACCAGCGGGCCGCGTGTTCTACGTGTCACCCGATTCGGTTTACGTTTGGACGACTTCGTGGGAGGAGCACCCGAAAGACAAATCGTCATCCATCGTGTTTCGCATGCCGCTCGACGGTTCTGGCCCCAGTGCGTTACGGGCGTCGGGTAGTCCGGTGGACCAGTTTTCGTTCCTTCAGAGTGAGGACCACCAGCTGAACGTGCTGGTACGTTCGGACTCGACTGGCGACGGGATGTGGGATGCGGAAGCGACGGCCGGCTCTGTCGCCTTGATGCGTGTGCCGGTCGCGAGTTTTTCTGACGGCAGCGAAGCTGTGCCGGCGTCGCGTTATCAACGACTGCAGCGTCCGGAGGGCTACACATTTCAGAACCGCTTTGTTAACGAGTACCTGATCTACGGCACCGGCAGCGGCTGGGGTAGTCCGTCTCCGAATGCTGACAAAGCGAATAACCTCTTCCTCGTCAATTGGGCGCGAGGCAATTCGCATCAACTCATTCTGCCGCACGGCGTCGATCGCATCGAGCAGATGGGCTCAGACGCAGTCATCGTCGGCACTGACGGAAAAGATCTGCACTTCACTTCTCTGCGCCTCGGCCAATGGCCCGAGATCGTCTCGCGGTACACGCGCAAAGCGGCGTCGCAAGGCGAACTCAGAAGTCACGGCTTTTTTTACAAACCTGACGGCGATGATTCAGGAACACTTGGTCTACCGATCAGCGTTCCCGGTCGGCCTGGTTACCACCATTTGTTTGAAGACTCGATGGCGATTCTCTTCCTGCGCAACGACTCGTTGCAGTTTCGCGAAGTTGGAGAGCTCGGCGCCCAATCGGAAAAGGCGATCGACGATAAGTGTCGCGCCTCATGCGTCGATTGGTACGGCAACGCGCGACCGCTTTTCCTGCGCGGGCGAGTGTTTGCTTTGCTTGGTTACGAGATCGTCGAAGGCACGATCGACGACGGCCGCATGAAGGAGCTGCGGCGCGTGAACTTCGCGCCGGGCCAGGCAATAACACGAACCGCCGGGGAAGCACTTTGAAAGTATGTCCTCCCGCAAAGGCGCAAAGACGCAAAGAAAGAAACAACACTCTGAATTCCTTGATTCTCTTGGCGCCTTTGCGCCTTTGCGGGAAACCTTAGTTCAGCCGACGCGGAATAGATCCGTGATTTATGGCCTCCTGTTTGGTAAACTGCCCGCTCTGCGCGCTACAGTTATCGCACTAAAAACCAAACAGCAGTTCACTTTTCAGGAGGCCAACCCCAATGCTCCGAAGACGCCGGTCTTTCATCGTTCTATTCCTGATCCTCGCGCTTGCTTCCGCCACCGTGGCCCAGGCCACGCGACGTCCGCTAAAACTCGATGATCTAAATCGTTTTCGAAACATCGGTGATCCGCAGGTTTCACCGGACGGAAATTGGGTGGCCTATGTCGTGAGCACCATCGACGCGAAGGAAGATCGAACGAACTCGCACATCTGGATGGTGAAGATGGACGGCACCAACAACCGCCAGATCACCTTCAGCAACGAAAGCGAGAGTTCGCCGCGCTGGAGTCCGGACGGCAAGTATCTCTCGTTCACTTCGTCACGCCCCGGCAAAGCGCGCGGCAACCAGGTGTGGCTGCTGGATCGAAGCGGTGGCGAAGCCTTTCAACTCACCGAAATCAAAGGTCGACTGCAAGGACATGAATGGTCGCCTGATTCGAAGCGCCTGGCACTGCTGATCGGCGATCCGGATCCTGAATCGGAACCAACACCGACGCCGGCACCGGGAACAACAGCGACGCCCCGCGTTCCGAAGCCAATCGTGATCGATCGGTATCGTTACAAACAGGACGGCCAGGGTTATCTGTTGTCGGGCCGGCACACGTATGTCTATCTCTTCGAAGTCGAGTCGAAAAAACTCGAGCGCCTGACCAAGAGCAAATGGGACGAGAGCTCGCCGTCGTGGTCAGCGGACGGTTCGCGTATCGCCTTCATGAGCAATCACGGCGACGATCCGGATCGCGATCCCGCAGCCCAGCTTTTTGTGGTCGATGCGAAACCCGGCTCCACGGAAAAGCAGTTGACGCCGGCGACGACGCGTGCCGCACGTTCGCGTCCTGAGTGGAGCCCAGACGGAAATTGGATCGCGTTTCTCGAAGACGATGAGATGAAGTACGGCGCGTATGGCATGGACCATCTCGCGCTGGTCGCGACGGACGGCAGCAAACCGCCAACGCGGTTCCAGGCTACGGAAGATCTGGATCGTGGTATCTCCGGGCCGAGGTTCAGTCCCGATGGTAAGTGGCTGCGTTTTCTCGTTGCGGACGACCGCTCCGTCTATCCGGCGCGAGCCAGTGTAGCGGGCGGCAAGGTAGAGCGACTGATGCCGTCGCCGATCGTCATTTCAACTCTGAATTCGGGCGGTGGTCGGACAGTCGCGTTGACCGGCGGCAATACGAAATCGACTGAGATCTATGCCGTCGACGGCGACAAGTTGCGCCAGTTAACGACGCAGAACGATGCGTTGTTTGCCGAACTCGATCTCGGCACGACCGAGGAGGTCAGTTTCAAAACCAAGGACGGTACGCAGGTCAATGGTCTCCTGACTTACCCCGTCGGTTACGTCAAAGGTACGAAGGTGCCGCTGCTGCTTAGAATTCACGGTGGACCAAACTCGCAGGACCAACATTCGTTTAGTCTCGAGCGGCAGATCTTGGCCGCGAACGGTTACGCGGTGCTGGCGGTGAACTACCGCGGCAGCGCTGGTCGCGGTGCGAAGTTCTCGAAGTCGATCTTTGCTGACTGGGGCAACTACGAAGTTCAGGACCTGCTCGCCGGGGTGGACCACGTGATTAAGATGGGTGTCGCGGATCCGGATCGACTTGGCGTCGGTGGCTGGAGCTACGGCGGTATCCTGACTGACTACCTGATCGCCACCGACAATCGATTCAAAGCCGCGACGAGCGGCGCCGGCGTCGCTTTCACCGTCGCGCTCTACGGCACTGACCAGTACATCATTCAATACGATCACGAGATCGGACCACCCTGGAACCCGAAAGCGTGGGAGACGTACGTAAAGATCTCGTATCCGTTTCTGCATGCCGATCGCATTCAGACGCCGACCTTGTTTCTCGGCGGCGAACGGGACTTCAACGTACCGATTCAGGGTAGTCAGCAGATGTACCAGGCGCTCAGGTCACTGGGTATCGACACTCAGCTCATCATCTATCCAAACGAAAACCACGGCATTCAGCGGCCGAGTTATCAACGCGATCGGATGGAGCGATACCTGGCCTGGTACGACAAGTACATCAAGAAGGCCGCTGGTCCAAGCAGCAGTTCAACCGCGCGCTAAGCGTCGACGTCGAAGGGAAAACACGGATGAAGCTTCAACGTCTCGCTCTAGCCCTGTCTCTTTCTTTTCTTCTCGTCACCACGGCTCTGCCTGTTTCCGCTCAGCGCCGGCGCGCTGCTCCCGCGCCTGCGCGCGCGCCGATTCTCGAAAGAGACATTCGCGCGGAACTCGGGTTTCTCGCGAGTGACGCGATGCAAGGTCGCGGCAGCGGCACTAACAACGAACGGCTGGCCGCTGAGTACATCGGTTCACAGTTTCGCCAGTTTGGATTGGAACCGGGCGGTGATTTGGATGCCGCGGGCAACAAAGACTTCGTGCAACGCGTGACGTTGGAATCGACCCGGTTCAGCGCGGCGCCCGCGTTCACAGTCACCGCCGCCGGCGGCAATACGCAAACGTGGCAGTTCGGTAAAGACTTTCTCGTCGCGTTTCTCCGCGCGACGAAGATCACCGGCGACATACAGGTGATCGACTCAACAGGCACGCCGACAAAGGGCGCGGTTGTTGTGATCAAGTCGTTGGGTGATCCGCAGAAGCGGCAGGAAACGATCATGAAGGCCTATCAGGCCGGCGCCGCCGGGATCGCCCTGCTCGAAACTGAGAACAATAAGAGAACTCGAGAAGCAGGAAACGCGCGCTTGCCGTCGCTGCCTGCAAAGGTTGCTGGTGAATCCAACAGCGATCAGCCGTTTGCTGTGATCAATCTGCGGCAGGAAGCGCTCGACGTGCTGACGGCGATGGGCGACGGGGCGAAAGCAGAGTTCTCGGGGCAGACTGCAGCTGCCGAAGCACGTTCGACGTGGAACGCAGTAGGCGTACTGCGTGGTTCCGATCCGAAGGCGGCGAGCCAGGTGATCATGCTTAGCGCTCATCTGGACCACCTCGGAGTTAACGAAGCAGCCACCGGCGACAAGATCTTCAACGGTGCGGACGACGATGCTTCCGGTTGTGTCGCTGTACTCGAGATGGCGCGTGTGTTTGCTTCCGGTCGACGACCCCGGCGGACGATCTACTTTATCTGCTTCGGCAGCGAGGAGACCGGCGGCTACGGCGCGCGCTACTTCATTTCGAAGCTCCCGTTTCCGCTGACCGACGTCGTAGCCGATCTCAACTTTGAGATGCTCGGACGGCCCGACGCGAAAGTGCCGCCGGCAACGCTGTGGTTCACGGGTTACGAGCGATCGGATCTTGGTCCAACCCTGGCGAAGCAAGGCGCGGCCCTGGTTGCCGACCCGCATCCCGATCAGAACTTCTTCCAACGTTCCGACAACTACACGCTCGCCGTGCGTGGCGTCGTCGCGCACACGATCTCCAGTTTTGGTTTGCACACCGACTATCACCGCGCCAGTGACGAGGTCAGCAAGATCGACTTCCCTTTCATGACTCGTTCACTCAACTCGCTCGTGACGCCCATTCGCTGGCTTTCAAATTCGAACTATCGTCCGGCGTGGTTGCCCGGGAAAGCACCCACCCGGTAGATTAACTACGTTCGATGAAGCCAAAGTTTTTTAGTTCCCCCGAGCAGTTTCGACAGTGGCTGGAGCAAAGCCACGATAGCGCTGAGGAACTGCTCGTGGGCTTCCACAAGAAAGACTCCGGCAAGAAAAGCGTCACCTACGCACAGGCACTCGATGAGGCGCTCTGTTACGGGTGGATCGATGGCGTGCGCAAGAGTCTCGACGAGACGAGGTACACGATTCGCTTCACTCCGCGGAAACCAAAGAGCATCTGGAGCAACGTGAACGTGCGGCACGTCGAGCGTTTGCAGAAAGAGGGACGGATGGCCGAGCCGGGCCTGCGCGCGTACGCGCGGCGCGATCCGAAACGCACCGGCATCTACGCTTTCGAAAATGAAGCGCGGGAGTTCTCACCGGAGTTCGAAAAACGATTCCGCGCCAACAAGGCCGCCTGGCAATTCTTCCAAACCGAACCGCCTTCGATTCGCCGGACCTGCATCTTCTGGGTAATGAGCGCCAAGAAAGAAGAGACGCGAGTCCGCCGCCTGGACCAACTAATCACCCGCGCTGCCCAGGGCATACGCAGCGGCGTCATGGAAACTAAGTCGCGCACGGATCAAAAGAAATGAGCAAGCAGGTTCCGCCGGGGCCGAAGGGTCAGTTGATCATGGGCGTGATGCGCGAGTTCAATCGCGATACGCTCGGCTTTATTGAACGGTGCCGCGATTTTGGCGACGTGGTGCATACGCGGTTTCTCTACGTCCACGCTTATTTCCTCTACAACCCACGTGACATCGAAGCGATCCTCACGACGAACGCACGCAGTTATCGCAAAGCGCAGTCGCTGCGCTCGCCTTTCTTCCACCGGCTGGTGGGCAACGGACTCGTAACCAGCGAAGGTGACTTTTGGCGCCGGCAACGTCGACTGGCCCAACCAGCCTTTCACCGTCAACGAATCAGTTCCTACGGCGACATCATGGTTCAGTACGCGCAGCGTACGATCGATACGTGGCAGGACGGCCAGGAGCGAGACCTGTCGCGTGACATGACGCGCCTGACACTCGAGATCGTAGTGAAGACGCTCTTCAATGCGGACGTCTCTCGCGATGCGGACCACATCGGCCAGGTACTCAGCAGTTTAGTGAAACCGTTCGCCTCGCAGGCTACGCTCAAGTGGATCCTCGACAATCGCCTGCCGACACCGGGACACCGTCGCTACTTCAACTCGGTCAGTGAGATCGATCGCATCGTGTTTCGCATCATCGCCGAGCGTCGCGCGAGTGGTTCTGATGAAGGCGATCTACTGTCGATGCTGCTTGAAGCGCAGGACGAAGACGGCTCGCAAATGAACGACCAGCAACTCCGCGATGAAGTGATGACGCTGTTTCTCGCCGGACACGAGACGACGGCGCTGGCGTTATCGTGGAGTTGGTACCTGCTAGCTTCTCATCCCGAAGCGGAAAAGAAGTTTCATGCGGAGCTCGAGCAGGTTTTGGGTGGGCGGACGCCTGACGTTTCAGACCTGCCGAACTTGAAGTACACGGACATGATCGCAAAGGAGACGATGCGGCTGTATCCACCGGCGTATGCGGTCGGGCGGGAAGCGATCGAAGAAACGGAATTAGGTGGTTTTGCGGTGCCGAAGGGCACGCAGGTGTTTGCGTTTCAGTGGGTCACCCATCGCGATCCGCGCTTCTTCGACGATCCGAATGCCTTCAAACCGGAACGGTGGTCCAACGGAATGAGTGAGCAACTGCCGAAGTACGCGTATTTCCCTTTCGGTGGTGGGCCACGTCAATGCATTGGCAACTACTTCGCGATGATGGAGATCGTTTTGCTGCTCGCGACAATCGGTCAGCGATTCAGGTTCGAGCTCACGGGCGAGAAGGTTGAAGTGCTTCCGGTTTTGTCTCT
>DATJKO010000551.1:0-5455 GCA_035491355.1 Pyrinomonadaceae bacterium | reverse complement strand
GCGTAATCAGCATCAGCAGGTTGAGCCGGAGCACTTGCTGGTCGCGATGCTCGAACAAGCCGAAGGCATCGTGAGACCGTTGATCGGAAAGCTTGGAGCGAACGTCGCCGTGATCCTCAACGATACGCAAGCGGCAGTCGCTCGTTTTCCGCGCGTGCAGGGGGGCCAGCAGTATTTCAGTCCACGACTGACCCAAATCTTCACTGAGTCACAAAAGCAGGCAGACAAGTTTCAGGACGAGTTCATCTCGACGGAACCACTCCTCGTTGCGATAGTCGAAGAGCAAAGCGGTGACGCCGGCAAGATCCTGCGGCAGCACGGCGTCAATAAAGACGATCTGCTGAAAGTGATCCAACAGATGCGCGGCGGCTCACGCATCACGGATCAAAACGCGGAACAGAACTACCAGGCGTTGTCGAAGTACGCGCGCGATCTGACGGAACTCGCGCGCAAAGGAAAACTCGATCCCGTGATCGGACGCGACGACGAGATACGCCGTACGATCCAGGTGCTGTCGCGCAGAACGAAGAACAATCCGGTGCTGATCGGCGAACCGGGCGTGGGTAAGACGGCGATTGTCGAAGGACTCGCGCAACGAATCATTTCGGGAGACGTTCCGGAAACACTACGTAACAAGCGACTCGTCGGACTCGATCTCGGTGCAATGCTCGCCGGCGCGAAGTATCGCGGTGAGTTTGAAGATCGACTCAAGGCAGTTTTGAAAGAGATCGAAAACGCGCAGGGCCAGATCATTCTGTTCATCGACGAGCTGCACACTCTCGTCGGCGCAGGTGCCGCCGAAGGGGCAATCGACGCGTCGAACATGCTAAAACCCGCACTGGCGCGCGGCGAACTTCGCTGCGTCGGCGCGACGACTCTCAACGAGTACAAAAAACATATCGAAAAAGACGCCGCGCTCGAGCGTCGCTTCCAACAGGTTTACGTCGGCGAGCCGACCGTTGAAGACACGATCGCGATCCTGCGTGGATTGAAAGAGCGTTACGAAGTCCACCACGGCGTGCGGATCAAAGACTCCGCCATCGTTGCCGCGGCGACGTTGTCCAATCGCTACATCACTGACCGGTTCCTGCCTGACAAGGCAATCGACTTGATCGACGAAGCCGCCTCGCGGTTGCGCATCGAGATCGATTCCCTGCCCCAGGAGATCGACCAGTTGGAGCGCGAAATCATCCAGCTCGAGATCGAGCGACAGGCGCTGCAACGTGAGGAAGACGAGAAGTCGATAGCGCGCTTGAACGAGATCGAGCAGCGCATCGCAAATCTGCGGGAAACGTCGTCGGGCATGAAAGCGAAATGGCAATCCGAGAAAGAAGCCATCGAGCACATGCGCACGGCGAAGGCCGAACTCGAGCAGCTGAGACTGCAACTCGATCAGGCGCGTAACGCCGGCGATCTCGGACGCGCGTCGGAAATCCAGTACGGCAAGATTCCGGACCTCGAACTGAAGCTAAAAGCGGAGCAGGACAAGCTGGCGGCGTTTCAGCAGGACGGCGTGATGCTGAAGGAAGAGGTTGACGAAGAAGACGTCGCCGAAGTGGTCGCGAAGTGGACCGGCATTCCGGTGTCACGCATGCTCGAAGGCGAGATGCAGAAACTCGTGACAATGGAAGAGCGACTCGGCCACCGTGTGATCGGCCAGGAAGAAGCATTGACCGCCGTTGCCAACGCGGTTCGTCGCGCTCGTGCCGGGCTGCAGGATCCGAATCGTCCAATCGGCTCGTTCATCTTTCTTGGACCAACCGGCGTCGGCAAAACCGAAACTGCGCGCGCACTCGCTGAGTTTTTGTTTGACGATGAACGCGCGATGGTGCGTCTCGACATGTCTGAGTACATGGAGAGGCACGCGGTCGCCCGCATGATCGGAGCGCCGCCGGGATATGTAGGTTACGAGGAAGGCGGACAGTTGACGGAAGCCGTTCGGCGCCGGCCGTATTCAGTCATTCTCTTTGACGAGATCGAAAAAGCGCACCCGGACGTCTTCAACGTTCTGTTGCAGATTCTCGACGACGGCCGTTTGACCGATTCGAAAGGCCGGACAGTCGACTTCAAGAACACTGTGCTGATCATGACGTCGAACCTTGGTTCGCGCGAGATACAGGCGGCGGAAGGCGACGAGAAACAAGTGCGCGAAGCAGTGCTGCAGGAACTCAGATTGAACTTCAAACCGGAGTTTCTGAACCGTGTCGACGACGTTGTGATCTTCCATCAGCTCTCACAGGAGCAGATTGGGCACATCATCGACGTGCAACTCGAGCGACTGCGCGCGATGTTGAGTGAGCGGAATCTGACGCTGATACTCGAGCCGTCCGCGAAGGAGTTGCTGAAGCGCGAGGGTTACGATCCGAGCTACGGCGCGCGTCCGCTCAAACGAGCGATTCAGTCGTACATTCAAAACCCGCTCGCAGTAAAACTGTTGCAAGGAGAAATACTGCCTGGTCAAACCGTTACGGTGTCTGCGAAAGGCGACACGATGGAGTTCAAGACGGACCAGGCCTTTGCAACCGCGAGATCAGAATAGGTTGGGAGAACTCGAACGATGGCACAACAGTGGAACCCTTTGCAGGACTTGATGGTCTTGCAGGATCGAATGAACAGGCTGTTTGAGGACGCGACGCAAAGACGCGCGAACACCGACGGCGACGAGTTTGAACGCACGGACTGGACGCCCCCGGCAGATATTTACGAGGTGACCTCAGGCTACGTAATCGCGATCGACTTGCCGGGTATTAGTCGTGATGCGGTGGAGATCGACGTCGACGACAATCGCTTAATCGTCAAAGGCACTCGTCTGGTTGAGGAATCGAGACACCGCAGCGAAAGACCGCGCGGAAAGTTTTTGCGCACGTTCACTATTCCGGGCTCGGTGGACCAGGAAAGCATCGGCGCCGAATATAAAGACGGCGTTCTGAACATTCGCCTGCCGAAGCGGCAGGAACAGAAAGCACAGAAGATCGTGATCAAAGTTTCGTAAGTTGGACGGACACGGGTGAGATCATGCCTAAAAGGGACCAAGCGCCGACAGACATGGAAGAAGGGCAGAACGAATTGCGAGTAACCGATCGTCGCCGGATCTATCTGGATCCGGAAGAACCAGAACAGACAAACGAAGAACCCAAGACCCCGAGCCTCAAACCGACGTACGTTGAGGAGTTGGAAGCGCGGACGCAAGCCGCTGAACGGCAGGTGCTTGAAGTGCAGTCGCGATTTGAACAGTTGCGCGCGCAGATGCAACGCGAGACTGACGAAACACGTCAGCGTCTGAATCGCTCCGCCGACGAACGTGCGGCAAACGCGAAAGCAAAGTTCATCACTGATTTTCTTCCCGTGCTCGACGATCTCCAGCGCGCGATCGACGCAGTTTCCAATAACGCGCCGCGCGAAGCAGTGTTGGAAGGTATTCGCAACATCGCCACGAGCGTGCAAAACGCGCTGACGAACGCGGGCGTCGAGGCGGTTACAGCGGCGGGTGAAGAGTTTGATCCGGAGTTGCACGAAGCGGTCGATACTGCTGAAGCAGATCCCGAGATGGACGGAAAAGTAATTAGTGAATATAGTCGCGGCTTCCGGATGGGCGATAGATTGCTCCGTCCGGCGCGTGTGCGAGTCGGACGTGCTTCCGAGAGCCCGGATCAATCCGACGATCGCCAGGCGGCGATTGGGAACCGACAATAACTGGAGGAGAAAACGAGTGCCGGCAAAAGAGTTGAAGTTCAGAGAGGAAGCCCGCAGCGCGATGCTGCAAGGTGTTGATACGCTCGCGAATGCGGTCCGCGTGACGCTTGGACCAAGAGGACGCAACGTCGTCCTGGCGAAAAAGTTCGGCTCGCCCGTAATCACGAAAGACGGCGTCACGGTCGCGAAAGAGATTGAACTTCCAGACAAGTATCAAAACATGGGCGCGCAGATGGTGCGCGAGGTCGCGGTCAAGACCAATGACAAAGCCGGTGACGGCACGACGACCGCAACTGTTCTCGCCCAGGCAATCTTTCGCGAAGGCGTGAAGAACGTCACCGCCGGCGCGAATCCGATGTCATTGCAGCGCGGCATTCAGTTGGCAACGGACCAGGTCGTCGCCGAGCTGGAACGAATGTCGAAGAAGGTTAAGAGCAAGGAAGAGCTGACGAACGTCGCGACTGTCTCCGCCAACAACGATCGCGAGATCGGCCGGCTGATTTCAGAAGCGATGGAGCGCGTCGGCAAAGACGGCGTGGTGACGGTTGAAGAGTCGAGAACAATAAAGACCGAGCTCGACATCGTAGAAGGTATGCAATTCGATCGCGGCTACTTGTCACCGTACTTCGTGACGAACGCCGATCGCATGGAAGCGATTCTCGACGAGCCTTACATTCTGCTCTACGACAAAAAGATCTCCGCGATGCGGGACCTGCTGCCGCTGCTCGAACAGACTGCGGGACAGGGACGCGCGTTGCTGATCATCGCCGAAGACGTCGACGGCGACGCGCTCGCAACGTTGGTGGTGAACCGCTTGCGCGGAACGATCAAAGTTTGCGCCGTGAAAGCACCCGCGTTCGGCGATCGCCGCAAAGCGATCCTCGAAGATCTCGCGACACTCACCGGCGGCAGACTGATCACCGAAGACCTCGGTATCAAACTCGAGAACGTTACGGTCGCTGATCTCGGTACGGCGAAACGTGTGATCGTTGATAAGGAAAACACCACTATCGTTGAAGGCGGCGGTGACCCGAAAGCGATCGCCGGTCGCATCGGTGCGATTCGCAACCAGATTGAGGAAACGACGTCGGACTACGATCGTGAGAAACTTCAGGAGCGACTGGCGAAACTCGCGGGCGGCGTGGCGGTTGTGAGAGTCGGTGCGCCGACCGAGACGGCGATGAAAGAGATCAAGATGCGCGTTGAAGACGCACTCAACGCCACTAGAGCCGCGGCCCAGGAAGGCATTGTGGTAGGCGGCGGTGTCGCGTTGTTGCGCGCCGGGAAAGTGCTCGACAACCACGACAGCGAAGATCCCGACGTGCGCACCGGCGTGAACATCGTTCGCCGCGCACTGCAGGAACCGATTCGACGCATCGCGCAAAACGCGGGTGTCGAGGGCGCCGTGGTGATCGGTGAAGTTGAACGACTGAAAGGAAGCAAAGGGTACAACGCGGTAAGTGGTGAGTATGAAGATCTTGCCGCGGCGGGAATTATCGATCCGACGAAAGTGGTCCGAACGGCGTTGCAGAATGCCGCATCGATCGCGGGATTGCTGTTGACCACTGAGGCAGCCGTCATTGATATGCCCGAACCAAAGAAGGCTGGTCCGCCAACTCCGGGAGGCGACGACTACGATTACTAAGAACAATAAATAGCAACAGTATTCACCGTGATATCGTAATTCCGGCAGGCGAATTGCAGGAACCGTCGCGCCGGTAATAGTTATTGCATTGAAACGCAACGGCGTCTATCCTGACGA
>DATJKO010000550.1:0-9007 GCA_035491355.1 Pyrinomonadaceae bacterium | reverse complement strand
GCTGGCGAAAGTATTTCAAGGTGTTCACAAACATCTGCGGCCTGACGGGCTGTTTGTCTTCGAGTTTTGGCATGCGGCCGCGATGCTTCGTCATTACGATCCGGTTCGTGTGCGACGTTGGAAGACGAACGACTCGACCGTGATGCGCATCTCCGAAACGTCGCTCGACACCGCGAAGCAACTGAGCCGCGTGAGCTATTCGATTTACGAACTCAACGACGACGGCACATATTCGACCCTGACTGAAACTCAGGTGAACCGCTACTTCTTGCTTCAGGAGATGGCGGCGTGGTTGACGTCGTCAGGTTTCACGCCCGTGAAGTGGTTCGCCGGCTTCAGCGACGACGAAACGATCACCGACGAAACCTGGCACATCGTCGCTGTCGCGCGCGCTTAGGGTATGGATGAGTTTCCCGCAAAGGCGCAAAGACGCAAGGAAAAGAAAGTGTGTTAACAGAATTCGCGTCTTCATTTCTTTGCGCCTTTGCGGGAAACTGGTTTTGCGTTAAAGACTGCTGAGAAGAGACGTGGTTCGAAAATGAAGGTCGGAGTATTTCTCGAAGACTTCGCGCCGGACGTTGGCGGCGGCTACACGATCCAGGAAGACATCTTCCGGACGCTGCTCGACCTCATCGACGAAACGAGTCATTCGTTTGTGCTCTTCTGTCGCCGTCCCGAAGCGTTTCGCAGTTTTTTGACAACACCGCGTTTGGAAGCAGTCGCGTTTCCCGGCAACCTGGGCCAACGCGTTTTTGCGCGCGCGCAAAGCGGGCTCAACTCGCTGATCGAGAGTCGCCAACGGCAGACGCGTCTCGAACGATTGTGCGAGGAAGCGGGCGTTGAGTTCATGTGGTTTGTCGGCGCGGAAGCGGTGCAGATCGATCTGCCGTACATGGCGATCGTCTGGGACCTTCAGCACCGTCTGCAACCGTGGTTCCCGGAAGTCAGCGCGGGTGGGACGTGGCGCCAGCGCGAGACTTTCTATGGCGAGTACCTGCGTCGCGCGACATACATCATCGCCGGCACCGAAGCGGGCCGGATGGAGATTGAGCGGTTCTATCAGGTGACGAGCAATCGGATTAAGATACTGCCGCATCCGACGCCGGCTTTCGCGTTGAACGCCAAAACGAGCGACGTTGATGGCGTGCTGAAGAAGTACGGGTTACGAAGTAACTACTTGTTTTATCCGGCGCAATTCTGGTCGCACAAAAACCATGCGAACTTGCTGCTGGCGGCGGCTGAGTTGAAACGGGAACATCAGATCGATCTGCCGGTTGTGTTCGTCGGATCGAATAAGGGTAACGAAGAGTACGTGCGAACTTTCGCGTCGCAGTTGCAGCCGTCTGTAGACGTAGCATTTCTCGGGTTTGTGCCGCTTGAAGATCTGGTGGCGTTGTATCGTGGCGCTCTTGCACTTGCGTACGTCACGTTTTTCGGGCCGGAAAACCTGCCGCCACTCGAAGCGTTTGCGCTCGGCTGTCCAGTGATCGCTTCCGATGTTTCGGGTGCACGCGAACAACTCGGCGAGGCGGCGTTGTTCGTCGATCCGCGAAATCCGGCGGAGATTGCAGCGACGATCAGGACGCTCCACGACGACCACAGTCTGCGTCGCGCCCTGATCGACCGAGGTCGCAGGCGCGCCGAGCGGTGGACTGCGACAGAATTTGTCCGCGGCGTGTTCGCAGCGCTCGATGAGTTTGAACCAGTTCGGCGTTGTTGGGGGTAAGGGTCGGGTTATTGGCCTTGGGTCTTTGTGTCTGAGTACTTTGTGCTTTGATCTTTGTACTTTGTTGGCGACCGCAACGGGCTAAGATACTTCGAACTGTACGCTAATGAATAAGTACAAAGCACAAAGTACCAAGCACAAAGCTCCCATGGAGGTTTAAGTAAAGTGACTAAACGAGCGCTAATCACCGGCATCACCGGCCAGGATGGGTCGTACCTTGCCGAGCTACTGCTGGAGAAAGGCTACGAAGTCCACGGCATCATTCGGCGCTCGTCGTCCTTCAACACGCAGCGGCTCGATCACATCTATCGCGACCCGCACCAGTCCAAAACGCGTCTCTTCCTCGTCCACGGCGACCTCAGCGATTCGAGCGCGCTCAACACGATCCTGCGCCAGGTCCAGCCGGACGAGATTTATAACCTCGGCGCACAATCGCACGTGCGCGTCAGCTTCGACGTGCCCGAATACACCACCGATGTAACCGCACTTGGCACCGTCCGCATTCTGGAAGCGATTCGTGAGGCCGGCATCAAACCGAAGTTTTACCAGGCATCGTCGTCCGAGATGTTCGGGAAAGTCGTCGAGACACCACAACGTGAGACGACGCCGTTTCATCCACGCTCGCCGTATGCCTGCGCGAAGGTGTTCGCTTACTACGCGACGGTCAATTATCGCGAGGCCTACGACATGTTCGCCTGCAACGGGATTCTCTTCAATCACGAATCCGAACGCCGCGGTGAAACGTTCGTCACACGCAAGATCACGCGCGCGGCGACGCGCATCAAACTCGGCTTGCAGGAGAAACTGTTTCTCGGCAATCTCGACGCGAAGCGCGACTGGGGCTACGCCAAAGACTACGTCGAGGCGATGTGGTTGATGATGCAGGCCGAAACGAGTGACGACTACGTGATCGCCACCGGCGAAACTCATTCGGTACGCGAGTTTTGTGAAGAGACGTTCAGTTATCTCGACCTCGATTACAACGAACACGTCGAGATCGATCCGTGGTACTACCGTCCCAGCGAGGTCGATTTGCTGCTGGGCGACTCGAGCAAGGCGCGCAAACAGTTGGGCTGGGAACCGAAGGTCGGCTTCAAAGAGCTCGTCCGGCTGATGGTCGACCACGATCTCGTGCTGGCACGCGGTGAGAAACAACTGCGGGATCTCGGGCAATAACACAAAAATGCATTACCACCTGATCGGCATCTGTGGCACTGCAATGGCTTCACTCGCCGGAATGCTCCAGGCGCGCGGCCATCACGTCACCGGGTCTGACCAAAACGTTTATCCGCCGATGTCCACGATGCTGCGCGACCTCGGCATCATCGTCCTGGAAGGCTTCAAACGAGAGCACCTTACACCGTCGCCTGACTGCGTCATCGTCGGCAATGCGATCCCGCGTGGCAATCCTGAAGTTGAAGAGACGCTGAAGCGAAAACTTCTGTACCGCTCGCAAGCCGAAACGGTGAAGGAAGAATTTATTCGCGGCCGGCACTCGCTCGCCGTCGCCGGCACACACGGCAAGACAACGACGACCAGCATCGCCTCGTGGGTAATGGATCAGGGCGGACTCGATCCGACTTTTCTCATCGGCGGCGTGGCGCAGAATTTCGGCAGCAGCTTTCGCGTGACTCAAAGTGGCTACGTGATCATCGAGGCTGACGAATATGACACAGCGTACTTCGATAAAGGTCCGAAGTTCATGCACTACCTGCCGGAGCTTGCGATCGTCAACAATATCGAATTCGATCACGCCGACATTTATAAGGATCTCGATGCCGTGAAGCTCGCCTTCCGTCGTTTCATGAATCTTGTGCCCGAGAACGGCAAGCTGATTGCCGGCTGGGACAGCGAAAACGTACGCGCCGTTGTTCAATCTTTTGGGCCGAAGTTGTTCACACAGCTCGAAACCTTCGGCACTAACGAAGATGCACGTTGGCAGGTACGTAACGCTGACTTCTCCAGCGGACTCTCGCGCTTCGGAGTGTTTCGCGAACAGCAGCCGTGGGGCGAATTCGAAACGCCGCTCCTCGGCGAGTTCAATCTGCTCAACTGCCTCGCCGTAATCATCGCGGCCGACGCTTGGGGCGTCGATAAGAACAAGATTCAAAATGCGTTGAAGAGTTTCAGGAACGTGAAGCGCCGCGCGGAGGTCCGTGGCGAAGAACGCGGCGTGTTAGTTATCGACGACTTCGCCCACCACCCGACCGCAGTTCGCGAAACACTGCGTGCGCTTCGTGCTCGTTATACAGATCGCCGCTTGATCGCCATCTTTGAACCGCGTTCATGGTCCTCCCGGCTCGCTGTCTTCCAGCAGGACTACACGCTGGCGTTTTCGTCGGCGGACTACGTTGTCGTCGCCAAGGTTTTTGATAGCGACAAGGTGACAGAAAAGGGACGAGCACTTGATACGGCAGAGTTAATCGAGGCCATTTCGAAACAAGGAAAGCCGGCGGTGGCCCTGCCGGACGCGGACCAGATTGTTGCTCACATCCTTCCCGAACTGCGGGAAGGCGACGTCGTGGCCGTGATGTCGAACGGCGGTTTCGGCGGAATTCACGAAAAGATCCTGACCGGACTTCAGTCCACCTGACCGCACCTGAGCATAGCTCGGGCCACGCAATCCGCGAGTCAGTACCCTAGCACACAATTTAACGACTTATTCGTAACGCTCTCGCAGACTAACTTGGGTACAACGTGGGCGGTCCAGGAGGGCCCCCAGGTGAAGCACTTCTCCATCTTCGAGCAAGCGCTCAAATACTCAGGCGTCGAAGAAACAGAAAACCTTGGTGAGATTGCGAGTCTAGCTCGTCGCGACTTCATCGAACGGGAGAGTTTTATCTGTCACACCACGACAGCCTCCGTAGAGTATGCCTGCCTGATGATTGAAAACGCAGTGTTGCTGCGGACAAACCGTGCCGGTCGGGTTTATGCGGGAGTCCAGAAGCTTTCGACGCTGCAACCGATCATCGATCGCTACATGCGCATCGCCGATATTTCAGAATCCGTTTATCTGTTTGGCGAGGATGATTGGCGTCCGCCGCGACATCCGAACATCAGGTTGATCACGTTGCAAAACGATTTTCGGCTGGCGCGTGAGTGGTTCGTTATTGCCGACTCGTCGTCACTAAGCTGCGCCTTAGTGGCCTTCGATGAAGCTTCCTTAAGTCTCGCGGCACCCGAAGAGGTGCGGTACTGGGCGTTGAAGTCGAGTAATTCGGCGGTAGTTCACGCTCTGTCGAAATCAGTTGAAGGTGTGATCGACTGGACCCTCGCGGCCTGACCCGGCAGCGGCGGCGGGAGGGACGGTTTCTCGATCTGCGCCGTCAAAATTCGTCGGATTCTCGGCGGTAACAACTTCGAAGCCAGTAACGCAGCCGCGCCAATCAGCTCAACTACGTCGCCACCACCGCGCCAGTGTTGCCGCACCACGCGCGGGTCGGTCACTGTCATCAGCCGCAACAGACTCATCGAAATCAGGTAGGCGTCGTCCACCTGGCCCACGAACGGCAGCATGTCGGGAATGAAATCAAGCGGCACGACTGCGTAAACGATAGCTGCGGCTACGAGCAATCGTTCCTTCGCCGGCACCCGGTTGTCGACCATCAAACGTCCGCACAGAACCAGCATGTTGGGAATGAAATACAGCAAATTTGCCATCCGGCTCCGCAGGCTTGGTTCTGACATGGATCCTCCTACATAATCTGCTTCATTTTCCATTTGTCATCTTCCACTGTTCATTTTTCATTTAATGACAAATGACCAAACGAGAAATGGAAAATGGAAAATAGACGGGCGTAGCAACATAACACACATGGATATTCTCGAACGAATTCGACAACGCGCCGCTTCCAGACTACAGCACATCGTGCTTCCCGAAGGTAACGATCCGCGCACGGTCGTCGCCGCAGCGCAATGTACGAGTCAACGCCTCGCGCGGATCACACTGCTTGGCGACGAAGACGTGATCCGTAGCGCAGCTCGCGACAACGGCGTTGATCTCGGCGGTGTCGAGATCATCGATCATCGTCGGGCCTCTGATTTCGAGAAGATGGCCTCGCTGTTCCACGAACTTCGCCGCGCAAAGGGAATGATGGCGGACGAGGCGCGCACCCAGGTTTCCGATCCGTTGTATTACGGAAACCTCATGGTCCGCATGGGCCAGGCTGACGGATCGGTCGCCGGCGCTACGAATACGACGTCGCACACCGTCCGCGCCGCGCTCCACTGCATCGGCGTGCGGCAGGGGTTCAAACTCGTTTCCAGTTTTTTTCTGATGTCGTTACGCAACAGCGACGTCGGACACAACGGCGCGATGATCTATGCCGACTGCGGCGTCGTGATCGATCCGAGTGCTGCGGAACTGGCCGAGATCGCACTCGCAGCGGCCGATTCGTGTCGCGCGCTGCTCGGCACCGAACCGCGCGTTGCGATGCTCTCGTTTTCAACCAAGGGAAGCGCAAAGCACAAGTTGATCGACAAGGTTGTAGAAGCAACAAGGACGGTTAAGGCACGCGCTCCGGAGTTGGAAATTGACGGGGAACTCCAGGCTGACGCGGCATTGGTCCCATCCGTCGGGCAATCGAAGGCTCCGGGGTCGCCGGTCGCCGGTCGGGCAAACGTTTTGATCTTTCCCGATCTGCAGGCCGGAAACATTGCTTACAAACTGACCGAGAGGCTCGCCGGCGCGACGGCAATCGGGCCGATTCTTCAAGGTTTGGACAAACCCGCGAACGATCTGTCGCGCGGCTGTTCGGCGCGCGACATCGTGGACGCGGTCGCGATCACCGCCGTCCAGGCTCAAGCTCGCAAGGGCGGCTGAGGCAACGCCGGAACCGCGTGTACAATCAAACCCGCTGATTCCGGAAAATTGGGTTTGAATCTGTGTTCCTGCTCCGACATACACTCCTGGTTCTGGTCATCGCCGATTTTGCCGGCAGAACTGTTGCCCAAACTCCGCAGCCTTCCCCTTCCCCTTCGCCAAGACCCGCTGAAAAAGATCAGGAAACGGTAAAGGTCTTCACTGAAGAAGTTCGCTTGCCGGTGACCGCTCTCGACGCGTACGGGCATTACGATCCAACGCTCGTACTCGACGACGTCCTTGTGCTCGAAGACGGTGTTGCGCAACAGCTCAGAAGCGTTACTCACGTTCCGGCGAATGTCCTGTTCATTCTCGATACTGGCGGCGAGTTGAGTGGACTCGGCGGTATGTCGAAGAGCACCGGGCTGACTCGGCAGGTGGCGTCGGAGTTAATCAGCAAACTTCAAAAAGGCTCATGGATCGCAGTGATGCAGGTCGGCAACACGGCTGAGATGGTTCAGCCGTGGACCACGGACAAGCCAACCGTTCTGAAAACGCTGAAGAACAAACTGCTCTCGCAAAAGCGATCGCGAATCTCGGAAGCGATCGCGACTGCCGGTCAGCAGTTGAAGGATCGACCCGAGGGCAGCCGGCACGTCGTAATGATCACTGATGGCGTCGATTCGCCGGGGGTAAAAGTGAATCGCGACGAGGCAGTGAAGAAGCTGGTCGCGGCGCGTGCGACCGTACACATCATTAGTTACACGGAGTTCGTGCGCCAGAAGAGCGAGAACAAGGGGAATGGTCCCGTTACTGCTGGACCACGGCCGCCGAGTTCGGATCCAATCACCGCTACCGATCCGACGTTACCGCCAGGAACGACACGTCAGCCGGCGTTTGGCATCAGCGTCCGGTTTGATCCGGCGATGAAGCGTCAGCGTAAGGCTTACGAAACGGAAGTTAAGAAGAGCCAGCAGGTGTTGAAGAATGTGGCTGACGAGACTGGCGGCCGCTTGATGCTGCCGCTCAACGATCAGGAAATGATCGCGCAGGCGCGTGAAGTGGCTCGCGCAATCGGGTCTGAATATGTGGTGACTTACCGGCCGAAGCGTCCGCTGGCCGAAGCGTCGCCGGGTGAATACCGGCACATCGTAGTGGCCTCACGCAGGGTTGGATTGAGTCTGCACGCGCGTCGCGGCTACGTTGTCCCTGTCACTCAAAACTAGACTTAACAATCTCTTTCTTCCCGAGAGCAAGCGCAGCACAATTTCGAGGCGAATCTTTATCGGTGGCCCAGACCAGCGACTTCGAGTTGCGACTCGATCTTGTGCACCAGTTCGCGAACGTCAAAGTGATCGGGCTTCGGTAACAACGAGAGTCGATGGAGTTCTTCCCAGTCTTCTTTGGGCACGCGATGGAAGGCTTCAACTACCTTCGGATCGAATTGCCGTCCGGCCCAATCGTCAAGCTCCTGCGCTGCAGCTTCGTATGACTTCCCGCGACGATACACGCGGTCGCTGGTGATCGCGTCAAACGCGTCAGCGACGGCGAAGATTCGCGCACAGACGTCAATATCTTCGGCGCGCAACCCAAACGGATAGCCGCTGCCATCCCACTGTTCGTGATGCTGCGCAACAACTCGCGCCGCGCCTTGCAGAAACTCAATGCCACGCAGGATCTGCTGACCATGCAGCGGATGCTCGCGCATGCGGACCCACTCTTCTTCCGTCAACTTCGCAGGCTTGCGCAGGATTGAATCGGGCACGCCGATCTTGCCAATGTCATGCAACAGTGCGCCAAACTCGAGCGCCTTCATATCTTGACTGTTCAAACCGTATTCACGTCCGAGGCGCAGGCTGTAACTGACGACACGCTCCGAGTGACCGTGGGTTTCCGAGTCACGCGTCTCCAGCGCTGCGGTCAACGCCTTCAAAGTTGAACGATAAGCGCCTTCAAGCGAGTTCAGCGCGCGATCGAGTTCGACTGTGCGCTGTTCGACGAGTTCTTCGAGATGGTTTTCATATCGTCGCTTGGCGACGACCAGTTCGTGATGTTCGAGTGCACGTTTGACGACGGCTTCGACCTGACGCAGATCGAATGGCTTCATCAGGTAATCAAACGCACCGAGTCGCAGTGCGCCGATCGCGCTTTCAACGGTCTGCATACCGCTGATCATGACGACGACCGTGTCAGGGGAGAGTTTCTTCACGTGAGGGATCATGTCGAGTCCGCTCATGCCCGGCATAGTGATGTCGCTGATCACCAACTCAAACTCCCCAGCGCGCAAACAATCGAGGGCCTGTTCCGCCGAACCTGCTTTGAGACACTCGTGGTCTTCGCTGAGCAGGTCGGCGAGAATCTCGGTAATCTCGCGTTCGTCGTCAACTATCAGTATGCGGGGCGGCATAGTTGTAGGCATTAGTCGTTATTCTCCTGAACACGGCAGGGCACGGTAGCGAGCATTCGAAACTGCTTTAGCT
>DATJKO010000549.1:0-4319 GCA_035491355.1 Pyrinomonadaceae bacterium | reverse complement strand
AGAAATTTGTTTTTCAACTGAGATTCCGGACTAACGGTAAGGCCCTGAGTCGTTGCCCGGTCGCTTCGAAGATCGCAGTGCTGACTGCCGGAGCAAGCCCGACGATCGGCGTTTCACCCGCACCTGCCGAAGGCAAATCCTTTCGATCGAGCAAGACGATCTCAATCGGCGGCACATCACTAAACCGCGGCACCCGATACTTCGAGAACTTCGCGTTCAGAATCTGTCCATTCTGGAAATCGATCCCTTCGAACAGCGCGCCGCCAATTGCCTGCACGATCGCACCTTCGACCTGATTGTGCAGGTGCGTTGGATTGACGATCGCTCCACACTCGAAACTCGCCACGATACGTTCGAGCTTCACCTTTTTCGTCTTCGGATCGACTGACACCTCAGCCGCAGTCGCAATATAACTACCCTTCTCAAATCCGCAGGCGATACCCGCACCACTCCCTGGTTTCTTCACACGCCCGCTCCAGCCAAACAACTTCGCCGCAGCTTCGAGCACCGCTCGCAACCGCTGGTCCTGAATGTTCCGCAAACGAAACTCAACCGGATCCATTCCGACAAGCTGGGCCAACTCGTCCATGTGAACTTCGCGCGCGAAGTGGTTTGCCGTCGCCGCCAGTCCGCGATACGAACCCTGCCGCAACGGCGACTTGCTGTTGTGAAACTGAATGTCCTGATTCGGAAACGCGTACTTCGATTGGATCGCCGACGCGCCGGAGTTGTAGTTGTGAAACTCCCACGCCGTGACCGTCCCGTGGTTCTTTACGCCGCTCGACACCTCGATCACGCCCGCCGGCCGGAAGTAACCCCACGTGAACTCCTCCTCGCGTGTCCAGATGAGTTTGATCGGTTTACCTGTCGAACGCGCCATTCGCGCCGCCTCGATCGCGCACTCGCCACTGTGCTTGCCGCCGTATGCCGATCCAGTGTCGGGCACAATCACGCGGATACTCTCTTCGGGAATGTGAAACGCTTCCGCTAATTCCAATCGGACTCCGAAAGGTCGCTGCGTGCCGGTCCACACAGTTAGCTGGTTGTCAGCCCACTCGGCGATCGCGGCGCGAGGCTCGAGCGGTGCATGCGCGATGTACGCGACCGTGTACGTCTGCGAGAGTTTCTTGTCCGCTACCGCCATGCCTTCGCTGATCGAGCCCACGGGACGACCACCGCCGCGACTCGGCGACGAATCACGCTTCAACAACTCAAACAACTCTGCCGTGCCTGGTTGACCCGGCGACTTCCAATGGACCGCAATCGACTTCTCTGCGCGCGTGAGTGTTTGCGGATCCGGCGCCGCCACAGCGATGAAATCTCCATCACGCACGACGACCACACCGTTGATCGCCTCCGCCGCCTTCGTGTCCGCGGAAAGCAAGGTGGAGTTGAATGACGCTGGCCGGATCACGCGCCCCAACAGCATCCCCGGTCGCTTGTGATCGGACGTGTACCAGTGGAGACCCGTAACAAAACTCCGCCCGCCAGCCTTCGGTACAGACTTGCCCGCGAGCGTCCAATCCTTCACCGGCGTGATTGCGATATCAGCGGGAATCTCCTTGACGATACTTCGACCACCGGTAACTTCCCTGAACGTCAACGACTCCGACGCGTTGGCGTTGACGAAGCGTGCGTTCAAGATGCGCACGTCAGCCGGCGCCACCTTCAACTGTCGCGCCGCCAGCGCGATCAGAGTCTCCCGCGCAGCCGCCGCTGCTTTGCGTAGCTGCTGGGCCATCACTGGCGTCGTGCGACTGCCGAACGTGCCCATATCAAAGGGCGTCACGGAGGTGTCAGCCATCACCATGCGGATCACGCCAAACGGCACGCGCAATTCTTCCGCAACTGCCTGGGCCAATGACGTGCGAATGTTCTGGCCCAACTCAACCTTGCCGGTATAAACCGCAATCTCACCTTTTTCGTCGATATAGATCCACGCGCCGATCTCCTTCGGCCCGTTCTCGTCCAGCCGCCCACGTCCTGATTCGCCTTGCTCCTGCTGGGCGAGCAGGTTCGACATCGGAACCAACAACGCGACGCCGCCGCTGAATACTTTCATGAACTGGCGTCGATTGAACGTGAAGTTGTAAATCGGATCGGCGAAGAGTTCGTAACGCTCAATCTCCAGATCGAGATCGAGGTCGTAATTCAGTGGTTTCACTTGCGCACCTCCTTCGCCGTGCCGGAAGCAATCTCGATTGCTTTGACGATGCGCAGATAGGTACCGCAGCGACAGATGTTGCGGTCCATGTGCTTCACGATCTCATCACGGGAGGGCTTCGGGTTCTTCTTCAGCAACGCAACACCTGACATGATCATCCCCGACGTGCAGTAGCCACACTGCAAAGCGTCGGCTTCGATGAAAGCTTCCTGGAGCGGATGCAGTTTGCCGTCCTTTTCCAGGCCTTCAATCGTGGTGATCTGTTTACCGGCGACCTTACCGACCGGCATCGTGCACGACCGAGTCATTTGATCGTCGATGAGCACGGTACACGCACCGCATTGCGCTTCGCCGCACCCGTATTTGGAGCCGGTGAAACTCAAATAATCGCGCAGGACGCTCAGCAGGGGCGTTTGCGGGTCGACGTCCACCGGTCGTTTCTTTCCGTTGATGTTCAATGAGGTGATATTGCCCATCCCTGTGACCTCCCCGTGTAGCACGGATATAACCGATGAGAAAGATATTTCCAACCCCGCTTCCCTAAACGACTAGAAATGCGATAATTTTGCAGGTTGTTTAATCCACGAAGCGAGTCGCCCATGAGCACTGTTACTGAAGAAGCCTCCGAAACCACCGAACAAAAAACGAATAAATGGGTCTACCTTTTTGATGAGGGACCCGGAGACGACAAATCCCTTCTAGGCGGAAAGGGCGCCGGACTCTGCGAAATGACGCAGGCCGGACTGCCCGTGCCGCCGGGTTTGGTGGTCACCACCGAGGCGTGCAATGCCTTCTTCGAAAATGACAAGCAGTTTCCCGAGGGACTGTGGGAGCAGGTGAAAGAGGGCTTGCTCAAGATCGAAGAGAAGGTCGGCAAGCGGTTTGGCGATCCGAAAAACCCGCTGCTGGTTTCGGTGCGATCCGGCGCGGCGTTCTCGATGCCGGGCATGATGGATACGGTGCTCAACCTCGGATTGAACGAAGAAACAGTGCAGGGTCTCGCCGAGCAGACCGGCGACCTGCGTTTCGCACTCGATGCGTATCGACGTTTCGCGTCATTGTTTGGCGAGATCGTGATGGGCGTCGCGCACGAGAAGTTTGAGCGCGTACTCGATCGCTTCAAAGCGCAGACGCAAGGCGGGCGCGACACAGATCTCAAAGCCGATCACCTGCGCGGGATCATCGCCGCCGAAAAACAGATCATCCTTACCGAGCAACAGGCGATTCCGGAAGATCCGTACGAACAACTGCGCGTTGCAATCATGGCGGTGTTCAATTCGTGGATGGGCCGGCGCGCGATCGACTATCGTCGCGTCAATCGTATTCCCGACTCGCTGGGCACGGCTGTGAACGTGCAGGCGATGGTCTTCGGCAACATGGGCGCGGGCAGTGGCACCGGCGTCGCTTTCACTCGCAATCCTTCGACCGGCAAGAAAGAACTCTACGGCGAATATCTATTAAACGCGCAAGGTGAAGACGTTGTCGCCGGCATTCGCACCCCCAATCCGATCGCGCAACTCAAGAAAGAACTGCCGGAGGTTTACGAACAATTCTCGTCGATCACGACCCTGCTTGAACAGCACTATCACGACATGCAGGACTGCGAGTTCACGATCGAGCGCGGCAAGCTTTACATGTTGCAAACGCGTACCGGCAAGCGCAGCGGCGCCGCCGCAGTGTGTATTGCCGTCGAGATGGTCTACGAGAAGCTGATCGACAAAGCCACCGCCGTGCAACGCGTCACACCCGCGCAACTCGATCAACTACTGCACCCGACTGTCGATCCGAAAACAAACGCGACTGTGCTCGCGACCGGTCTGCCGGCGAGCCCCGGTGCAGCGCAGGGACAAGTTGTTTTTAGTCCGGACGAAGCTGAAGAGATGGCCCGTGAAGGCATGGCCGTTGTGCTCGTGCGTTCGGAGACCAGCCCCGACGACTTCCACGGCATGGTCGCAGCGCAGGCGATCGTCACGGCGCGCGGCGGCATGACGAGTCACGCCGCAGTTGTCGCGCGCGGCATGGGCAAGACATGCGTCAGCGGTGCGCAGGCAATCAATATCGATTACGGCCAGCAACAGTTCACCGTCGATGGAACGATTGTTACCAAAGGCGAATGGATCACAGTTGACGGTTCGACGGGCCGCGTGTTTCTGGG
>DATJKO010000548.1:0-4493 GCA_035491355.1 Pyrinomonadaceae bacterium | reverse complement strand
TCGGATGAAGCACGCAGTTGTCACCCACTGTTACGTATTCACCAACAGTGACATGTGGACCGATATAGGCCGTGGGAGCAACGTCGGCTGTTTCGGCGACGACTGCGGTCGGGTGGATCGAGGGTTCGCGATCCGTGGGATACAACACCGCGCCGATCTGAGCGAACGCCAGTTTCGGATTTGAGACTTCGATCAGCGTGCGGTTCGAAAACTTCTCGGCAGCGTTCTTCGGCACGATCAAACATGACGCTCTGCTCTCGAGCGCCGCGGGCATGAACTTCTCGTTATCGACGTAAGCGATCTCGCCCTTACGAGCCTGTTCCAGATCGGCAATTCGTAGAATCTCTGTTTCGCCGTCGCCGACAAAGCGACCTCTAACGACTTCAGCGAGCTGCTGCACTTTCATCTGGTGAACCCCCGCTTCGATCCACGGATAAAAGCAATCAACCGCGAAACGTTTTCGTCATCAATCTCTTGAAGCTGCCGCAAAGCCTCCTCCATCGGCACACCGGATCGAAACAGAATCCGATATGCATCCTTCAACGCTCGTCGGGCGCTCTCTGAAAACCCCGCTCGCCGTAAACCGATACTATTCAAACCTCGCACGCGCGGCGGATTACCGTCCGTCGTAAAAAACGGCAACACATCCTGCACGATCTTCGACTTGCCGCCAACCATCGCGTGCCGCCCAAACCGCACAAACTGGTGCGCGCCCACGTTGTTGGAAATAAACACGTGATCCTCAACCGTAATGTGTCCCGCCAGCGCGACTTCATTCGCAAAGATATTGTCGTTGCCGATCGTGCAGTTGTGCGCCACGTGACAGCCGACCATTATGAAATTGCGCGAGCCGATGCGTGTCGTCTCCCCCTCACCGCTCGCCCGGTGCAGCGTACAAAACTCGCGAATGATGTTGTCGTCCCCGATTTCGAGGTAACTCTGCTCGCCGCTATACTTCACGTCCTGCGGCTCACCGCCCACGACCGCATGCTCGAAAATCCGGTTTCTGGCCCCGAGCCTGGTAAACCGCTTGATCACGGCATAGGCCCCGACCTCGCAATCTGGCCCGATTTCCACGTGATCTTCGACTATAGCTGTAGGATGGATAGGCATTTGCCGGATTTTGAGGATAATCGCGTCTTGTGGATCCTGCAAATCCTGTTTATGATGCGAGCGTTGTTCTGGGTTTTTACTGAGTAGGAGACGGAAAAGCCTTTGTTTAGTGACCAGTTTCGCCGTGGCGAGTCGGATAAAGATAAACTGTCGGGCGTAAAAGGTTCGAAGTTTATTTCCGGCCTTTCGGACGTCGCGTGGAAAGCGTTTCAATCTCTCAACCAGCGGCTGCCCGAAGGTGAATCGATTCGTCCGAACTGGGCGCCGGGTCCACTGCTCAAATCCTACGAACGCAGCGCACCGCCGCTAGGGTTCCCGCGCGAAACCGACAGTCTTTGTCCCGCCTGTGTAAAAGAAGTTCGTAACGCCGTCATCAGTGGTGAGGTCTCACTCGAGACTTTGATGAACGAGCATCCCGGTGAAATCAAAGCGCAGATCGTCGAAAGCAACGGACAGGTCGTGATGCGCAAAAACTGTCCGAAGCACGGCGAGTTCGAAGACGTGATGTCGACTGACCCGGCGTTTCTCGAACGCATCGAGTCGTTGTTCTTTGGCCGCGACTTCCGCGCCGCCGAAGATAAAGACGTGCATCGTCATGGGACTTCGAACATTCAGTTTGGCCGCGGCGCTGTCTTGACTGTCGACCTGACCAACCGCTGCAACATGATGTGCAACCCGTGCTTCATGGACGCGAACCAGGTTGGTTATGTTCACGAACCGACGTTTGAAGACACGAAAGCGATCCTGGACCGTGCTGTTTCGTTCAAACCACGACGCCAGGTGATCATTCTCTTCTCCGGTGGTGAACCGACGCTGTCGCCTTACTATCTCGAAGCTGTCGCTTATGCAAAGAAGATCGGTTTCTATCGCATTCTCGCGGCAACTAACGGAATCCGTTTCGCCGAAGACATCGAGTTTTGCAAAGCAGCAAAGGCTGCTGGTCAGCACGGCGTCTATCTTCAGTTTGACGGCGTCAGCGAAGAGAAGAACAAGCACCGCGGCGTTGGCAATCTGTTTGACGTGAAGTTGCGCGCGATCGAGAACCTCGCGAGTGTCGGCATCAAAGTCACGCTGGTCGTGACGATCGTCAACAACCTGAACAACGACGGTATCGGACAGATCGTCGAGTTTGCCGCGCAGAACATCGACAAGGTGCAGACGATCGCGTTTCAACCGGTTTCGTTTACCGGACGCGACGAAGACATCTCCGACGAGATGCGCCAGAAGTGGCGTTACACGCTCGCGGGCATGACACACGATCTGAAAGATCAGTTAAACGGCAACATTCAACCGCTGCGTGATTGGTTCCCGCTTTCGTCTTACTCGGCGTTTACGAGCGTGATGGACATGTTGCAGGGCGCGGATGCGCCGTGGGGCTGGTCGTCGTGCAATTGCCATCCGAACTGCGGCATCTTCTCGTTGCTCGTCGTCAATCGTCAGACGGGCGAGTTCAAATCACTTTTCGAGTTCTTCAACTACGAACAGTTTATGAAGGACGTCGCGGTCATCACCGATACCGCGCGCGGCCGTAAACTTTCATACGCGCAACTCGGCATGGCCATCATGCGCAACTACAACGCCGAGCGCGCGCCTGAAGGGTTTCCGATTTCGCAGATTGTTAATCTGTTCAAACCTTCGTCGACCAATTCCAATTCCGATCGCAACGATCGCATGAAGGCCCAGGCCGACGCCAACGACGTCTGGCGGGTGTTGTGTGTTGAAGGAATGTGGTTCCAGGATCTCTTCAACTACGACTTTCGCCGCACCGAGATGTGCGTCATTCCGTACGGCACGCAGGAAGGCGAGATTTCCTTTTGCGCCTACAACACCGGTGTGGGTTGGCGACAGATCATCGAGAACATGCACAAGACCGCGAACCTGGCCGAGTGGTACGAAGAAAACGGCCGTCATAAGGTTTATGCGGCCGGCAAGAGCGTTCCGCTGACGACTACCAAACACTCGCTGAGCCTGCCGATCATCCAGGCAGTGCTTGCCGAAGATGCGGAGCCGGCGCCAACAGCAACGCCTTATCTCGTTGAAGAAGAAGAGCCAGTTTCGGCTTAGTCACTTCGGTTCGATCAAGGGGCCCACTCTTCCCATTGTTCCATTTTAGATTCTGTCCTAGTCCATCTGGCTGACTGTCCCAGGGGTCCGTTAGAGTTCGATCACCTTACCCATGGAGAGATCGCAATGAAACGACTTATGTGCTTAGTTCTCATGCTCAGCTTGAGCATGGCTGTGCTTGCTACCCCCTTTAAAACTCAGGATCCGCCGGCGAAGTCTCAGCAACCCGCCGCGACGGCCCTGACGAACAAAGATGTGGTCGACATGATGAAGGCCGGTCTAACTGCTGACGTCATTGTCGCCAAGATCAAATCTTCGGAAACCAATTTCGACACCAGCCCCGGCGCGCTGGCCGAGCTCAAGGCCGCGAGTGTTCCTGACTCGGTGATGCTCGTCATGGTTAAAGGACACGCAACGGCGGCGGCCAACGCTGAACCGCCCGTTGATGGCGTGGTCAGCGTACCCGACGGCACCGAAATCGAAATCCAACTGACGAACAACGCATCCGGTGAAGAACTCAAAGTGGGCGACGTGGTGGACTTTGTCGTCATCTCGCCGGTCCAACTAAGTGGCCTGACTATATTCGACAAAGGCGCGGGCGGTAGAGCGCGTATCACGACGGCGAAACGTGCCGGACACTGGGGCAAAGCCGGAAAGTTGGAATGGGCCATGCAGGACGTGATGGCCGTCGATGGAAATCGAATCCCCGCCCGCTTCACCCAGCGTCACGTCGGTGATAGCAAAGGCGGAACGGTGGCGGTAGCGGCTGTGGCGACGACGGTGTTCCTTGGACCAGTCGGATTGTTGTGGGGACTGAAGAAAGGCAAACCGGCGGTTATCCCTGCGGGCAATCGCTACAGCGTCTTCGTAAGCGGCGACATTAAGATTAAGGGCAAGGCTACGGAAACGGCCGCTACGCCGTGACGGAGACGCGGGGACGCGGGGACACGGGGACGCGGGGACGCGGCGAAAGGGAGACGCGGGGACGCGGAGACGCGGCGAAGCGGAGAAACGAAGAAACTGCGAAGGCGAAATCTCGATGGCTCCGCGTCCCCGCGTCTCCCTTTCCCCGCGTCCCCGCGTCTTTCTTCTAGTCGCCTTCCGAACTAGGCCGTTGCACTTCGCGTAACTGAGCCACGATATCGCGCAAACGGATGGCGAGTTCCTCGATCGTTTGCACGCGTTTGCGAGATCGCTCGCTTAGCTCCTCACGCAGCAGAAGTTGCGCCTGGCCCAACACCCCCGTCAGCGGGTTGTTGATTTCGTGGCGGATACGGGCCACGAGGTCAGCCGTCTCCTCGAGCTTCAAGCGATAC
>DATJKO010000547.1:0-2059 GCA_035491355.1 Pyrinomonadaceae bacterium | reverse complement strand
CTGCGAAATGGAACGGGCCTGGCGGATTTGATGGGCGCGTTGTTTCCGTGCGGCTCGGTTACGGGTGCGCCGAAGATTCGCACGATGCAGATCATTCGCGAGCTCGAACGTTTTCCGCGCCGTGCCTACACCGGAACCA
The DNA here is from genome assembly GCA_035491355.1 of Pyrinomonadaceae bacterium. Taxonomy (GTDB): domain Bacteria; phylum Acidobacteriota; class Blastocatellia; order Pyrinomonadales; family Pyrinomonadaceae; genus PSRF01. Next base: position 1,920 of record DATJKO010000547.1, on the reverse strand, counting down.
TTGGCCTGTTGCGTCCCGGTGGTGATTGCACTTTCAATGTCGCGATTCGAACTGTTGTCGTCGATACAGAAACTGGAGTGGCGACTTGCAGCGTTGGCGGCGGAATCACGATCGATTCAACCGCCGAAGATGAGTATGAAGAGTGCTTGGTGAAGAGTCGTTTTCTGTATTAGTAAGAGGTCTCCAGCAAAGGCGCAAAGGCAAAATAAACCACGCCAGCTCCGGCATCGAATTTAAGTTTACCTTTGCGCCCTTCGGGCTTTGCGCCTTTGCGGGAAACTTTTCAGTTGTATAGAAGCACTTGCGCCCGAGCGCGGCGGAATTCTTGTAATGAATTATTCCACGACCCGACAATCTCGCGAGCGCCTGCACCACGTTTGATTCGTTCCAGCGTGTCGGCATTCACCAGCAAACGCAGATAGCTATCGACCTTCCACTCGTTCGGATAAAGCTTCCGTAGTGCAAGCGCCATTTCGATTCCCGTCAACAGCGGTCGAAACGATGCGCGGTCGATGATGACGATGTTAACGCCGCCGCACTGCTCGTTCTTGAAGACCGAAGCGTTCGGCGTAAAGCGGACCGGCAAGAACCGCACGCCGGGAATCGCTTGTTGATTCAGTAGGTCCGCCAGCTTGTCGCCCTGGATCCACGGCGCGCCAACGATCTCAAACGGCGTGTCGGTGCCGCGTCCAACGGAAACATTCGTCGTCTCGAGCAGACCAACACCGGGATAGAGTGTCGCTTCCGTGAGACTGCGCATGTTCGGGGACGGATTGACCCAGGTGAGGTTCGTCTCGTCAAACCACATAGATCGCCGCCAGCCGTCCATTTTAATTACACGCACGTCCGCGCCGATCTTGCGTTCGCGATTGAACAGTTGGGCCAGTTCGCCGATCGTCAATCCGTGACGAGTCGGAATAGTGTGGTACGAGGTGAACGAAAGTTTATCGCGGTCCGCAGTCGGTCCCTCCACTTCGAGACCACCGATTGGGTTCGGACGATCCAGCACGAACACCGGAAGCTTCGCCTTCGCCGCTTCTTCCATGAGGTAGCCGAGCGTTGAGATGTAAGTGTAGAACCGCGCACCGACGTCCTGGATGTCGTAGACCAGCGCGTCGAGGTCTTTCAGTTGCTCCGCTTTGGGCCGTCGGGTCTCACCGTACAACGAGTAAATGGGTAGACCGGTCGCTTCGTCTTTCGAATCCGAGATCTTTTCGTCCGCGAGGCCGCGAATGCCATGTTCGGGAGAAAAAAGCGCGACGAGCTTAACGCCGGGAGCTTTGGCCAGGACGTCGATCGTCTGACGGCCGTCGCGGTTGCGCCCGGTGTGATTAGTGACCAGACCAATCCGCATTCCCGTAAGCTGTTTGAAGCCGTCGCGTTCGAGCACGTCGATGCCGGTTAGAACTTTTACCGAGGATCTCCATGAATCGAGACGCGACGTCAATTGGCGCTGGCTCTCGACCATCTCGTAGTACCTCTTCGTATACTCGCGCGCCTGCTTCCCCACCGCAGGGTCAGTAACGGCCCCCGCGGCGATCGACGACACGCGCCCGCGCAATGGTCCCACATCTCCCTTCCCGTCCGGATGTACGCGGTTGCTCAGAAACACGACGAACATCTCACTCGCATCATCAATCCAAATCGACGTGCCCGTGAAGCCGGTGTGACCAACTGAGCCGAGCGGGAAGAGATCGCCGCGGTTGCTGGAATAGCTCGTGTCGATGTCCCACCCGAGTCCACGCGTGTTGCCGTTACTGTTGACGAGACGCGCACGAGTCATTTCATTGACCGACAGCGGACTGAGTACTCGCACGCCGCCGTACTCGCCATAATTCAGAATCATCTGGCAGTAAATAGCGAGATCGCTCGCGGTGGAAAACAGCCCGGCGTGTCCGGCGACTCCGTTCATCCGATATG
>DATJKO010000546.1:0-4830 GCA_035491355.1 Pyrinomonadaceae bacterium | reverse complement strand
TCCGGCGCGGCTCTTTAATCTCACCGGCGAGGAACGTTGCTGTCTGCCAACCGCCATAAGAAAAGATCACTGACACCAGCGCCAGTCCGAACGCGGTCAGCAGATCCATCGAAGGCGCACGATCGAGTATGCCCGCGGGGGACGCGGCCGTATTTCCAAGCAGTAATCCGCAAACGACGAGTCCCACCAGCGCCACGATCTTCAGGACCATCAGAATGTTCTGCACCGTTCCGCCGGCGCGCACGCCGAGACAGTTAATGATCGTGAGTACGATCAGCACGATCCCGGCCATGTACTCGTAAGCGATCGGGAGACGGGTAGAGTCGACGAAGTATCGCGAAAACGTGACCGCCACCGCGGCCATGCCGCCGGTCTGAATCACCAGCAACAACACCCACCCATAAACAAACGCGACGAGGGGATGAAACGCCTCGCGCAGGTACGCGTACTGCCCGCCGACGTCCGGACGAACAGACGCGAGCTCCGCCCAGATGAATGCGGCCGCGAGCGCAAACAGCCCGCCGAGCACCCACGTGCCCAGCACGAGAAACGGCGTGTGCACCTGCCGCGCGACAAGCGCCGGATTCATGAAGATGCCGGAACCGATGATGCCCCCCATGACGATCATGGTGGCGTCAAACAGTCCGAGACGACGAGCGAGTTGTGGTTGAGTCATCCGTATCCGTGGTGTCCGGGCGTTCGGAGAGCACGGGTATTATATCAGTGGACCACCTCGTTGTTGTTCATCGCGGCCTCTTCAGTCAGACGTGTCAGCCACGAAGGCGACCAACTCGACTTGCTGTCTCTTCCCTTCGCGGAGCGTTCGCCGATACCGCCGGGTCCCGGCAAGAATCGATTCACGAGTGACAACATCTCCGCGGAAAGTTCAGGAAACAGCGCGTCGAACGCCACCGCCATTTTCGCCTGTACCGTGATCACCAATTCGGCGCGACCCTGCTTACACGCGTCGACGATCTGACGCGCCGCGCGTTCGGCTTTGATCGCCGTCACCGGTAGAGAATCGCTAATGCTGAACCACGCGTACTCCTCGCGATGCCTGCCTTTGAAATCCGCGTTGCGCGGACTGCCGGTGCGCATGAGGCCGGGGCAGACAGTCGTCACGGCGATTCCGTCCTTGCGCAACTCCGCGTTGAGACCTTTCGATAGACCAACGAGCGCAAACTTGCTTGCGCTGTACGGCACGAGATGTGGAACAGCGATCTTTCCGCCGATCGACGAGATATTCACGATGCGACCGTCGCCACGTTCGCGCATCTCCGGCACCACGGCGAGTATCGTATTCAGCGGACCCCAGAAATGCGTCTTCATCGCGTGTTCGAAATCTTCGTGGTTCATCACTTCCATCGGTCCGACCTGGATCGTGCCCGCGTTATTCACCAGCACGTCGATCTTTCCGAACCGTTCGCGAATGCGATTCATCATGTTCTCGACTTCGTTCCTGTTCCTGACGTCGCACGCGATCGCGATCACTTCCGCGCCGCGGCCGGCGAGATCGTCAGTTGCCTGTTCCAACTCTTCTGCGTCGCGCGCGCAGATCGCTACCCGCGCGCCGTTGTTCGCAAACTCGCGAGCGAGCACCAACCCCAATCCCCGGGAACCGCCGGTGACCAACACCGTCTTTCCCCGCAGGTCGTATTCGGTGAACTTGCGCCACAAATACTTGCCGAGTGCGACGGCTCCGATGGCGATGGCGGCGGTGGTCAACGTGTTGGTTTGATTGCTGGTCGTCGTCATTTCAGATCTCCCCCTAAAACTCTGGTTCGCTTTCCGTACGAAGTGTTAACTTAGCAACTGAAGACGCAACAACGGTGCCGCCTCCACACGACAACCGTAAAAACGGATACGACGCGATCGTTATTGGCGCGGGTCCGAATGGATTGGCCGCGGCGATCGAGATCGCTCGCGCCGGACGATCCGTTTGCCTGTACGAAGGCCATTCGACTGTCGGTGGCGGAACGCGATCCGCCGAACTCACGCTGCCCGGATTCATTCACGACGTCTGCTCTGCGATTCATCCACTCGGCGCAGCCTCGCCGTTCTTCTCGCAGTTGCCGCTGCAACAGTACGGACTCGAGTTCATATTTCCGACGTCGGCACTCGCGCATCCATTCGACGATGGAACGGCGCTCATCGTCGATCGTTCGTTGGATGTGACCGCGGAACGACTCGGAAGAGACGGCGCATCGTACCGCCGAGTATTTTCACCGCTCGTTGAAAAGTGGGACTCACTCGCGCCCGATGTTCTCGCGCCGATCGGCATGCCGCGTCATCCGTTTGCAATGGCAGGTTTCGGACTGAAGGCGATCCGATCGGCCAAGGGTTTCGCCAAAGCGAAGTTTCAGAACGACAAGACGCGCGCGCTGTTCGCGGGAATGGCCGCACATTCCTTTTTGTCTTTAGATCAGGCGGGTACGACGGCATTCGGTTTGGTGCTCGGCGTGTTGGCACATGCGGCGGGCTGGCCGGTCGTGCGAGGCGGATCGCAAGGTCTTGCGAATGCGCTCGCCGCGCATCTCGAGGAACTTGGCGGCGTGATCGTCATCAACCATCGCGTTGAATCGCTAACTGAACTACCTCCGTCACGCGCAGTGCTGTGCGACGTCACGCCACGACAACTCGTGCGCCTGGCCGGCGACTCGCTCACCAACGGATTTCGTCGCCGTCTCGAGCGTTATCGCTATGGTCCAGCCGCTTTCAAAATGGACTGGGCATTGAACGCGCCCGTGCCCTGGACGGCAGCGGAGGCCCGGACAGCAGCCACTGTGCACATCGGTGGATCGTTCGCAGAGATCCTCACGTCCGAATGGAAGTCGTCGCATGGCCAACACTCGGAGAAACCTTTCATCATCGCGGCGCAGCAGTCACTGTTCGACTCGACGCGCGCGCCGGCGGGTCAACACACGTTGTGGGCGTATTGTCACGTGCCAAACGGATCGACTGTCGATATGAGCGACGCGATCGAACGTCAGATTGAAAGGTTCGCGCCGGGCTTTCGCGACTGCATTCTGGCGCGCAGCGTGATGACACCTGCCGATTACGAACGCTACAACCCAAACCTCGTCGGCGGCGATATCAACGGCGGTATTCAGGATCTCGCGCAAATGTTTCTCCGCCCGACAATGCGTTTGTATTCAACTTCCAAAGACGGTCTCTATCTCTGCTCTTCCTCGACTCCGCCGGGCGGCGGCGTACACGGGTTGTGCGGTTTTAATGCCGCCCGCGTCGCGCTCCGAAAAAATCTCCGCTGAAAACTGTGGAACCGGAAATGCTTCGCTGGCGAGCCATTTCGAAGACAACCGCGTAGTTCCAAACAGCCGAACCACGTCACCGGGCGACCTCTGAATCGAATTTGACCGACGCGCAGCCGGGCGCTGAAAAGCGTGGCAGGAGTTAGAGTTCCGTGTAATTCGCGTTTGAACTTTTGACACACGATCGGGCATTCCGCTAACCTTTCGCGCTTTGTTGAAGTACGAAGGAACCCCCCGCACTGTGTCAGCACGAGCTGAAGCAATCGTCACCGCCGGTTTACGACCCGAGCTTTTCGCGGGTCGTAGCCTTCTCGCTAACAGCCGCACACTCGTTTTTATCACGCTCGCAATTCTCGTCCTGGCCGGTTTCGGCTTTCGCGTCGCCGGTTTGAGCGCGGACGGCCTGAGCGAAGACGAACTCAACAAACTCAACGCCGTCGCCGACTATCGCGCTAACGGACTCACTGGCGCTAACGGCGAACATCCGATGTTGATGAAGGCGCTCCAGGCTACGTCGATCATCCTTTCCGAGAAGTGGAACAATCTCGCCGGCCCGCAAAATCAAATCGCTCCCGAAACTGCTTTGCGACTGCCGGGCGCGATTGCCGGTGCTCTTAGCGCGATCCTGATCTACTTAATCGCCGCTGAATTGTTTGGCGTCGAAGTCGCGCTGATCGCCGCGGCGTTGTGGTCGTTCGATCCGACTGGCATCGGATTCAGCCGCATCGCGAAGGAAGACACGTTTCTGCTCTTCTTCTTTCTGCTGGCGAACGTCTTTTGGTTACGCGGCCAACGCGTTGCTGAAAGCACCGATCGGAATCCGAATCGTTATTACTGGGCCACGGCCGCTTGTTACGGCGCGATGGTCGCTTCGAAGTACGTGCCGCACTTTATGGCGATCAGTTGGTGTTACTACTGGATGTTCCAACAGCTTCCGGAAACGCGCTGGCGCTTGGGCAAGAAACGACTGCTCGTGTACTTAGCGATTACGGGGATCGTGTTTCTGGTTTTGAGTCCGACGATTCTGCTCCCCGAGACGTGGCGGCAGATGGGTTTGTTTGCGGGTGGGAAACGCGTTAGTCATGACGGCTACGAGTTCATGAACCATCTTTACACGCAGCGGTTCGCCGACTGGTTAAACGGCATTCCGGTTTACTTCTACCTCGTGTTTACCGCGGTGAAGCTGCCGGTGCTGACGGTTGTTGGTTTTATCATCGGTCTGCCATTGCTGTTTCGGCGCAAGCTCGGCGACGGTCGCTATTTTCTGCTGTTCTGGTTCTTGTTGTGGGTGATGGCGTTCTGTTTTCCGGGTGGAAAGTTTACGCGCTACTACACGACGGTGCTGCCGGCGGTGCTGATCACTTGCGCGCTCGGAATTCAGTTTGGTGGTCGCTGGATCGCTAACCGACTCACTACGTTCTCAGAACTGCGACACTACATTCCGGCGTTGCTTGGGGTGATCGTAGTTGCGAGCGCTGTGGTTAACTCGATCCATGCGGTCCCGCACTTTCGTTTGTTTACGAACAGCATTGGCGGCGGGATGAACTCGGCCGGTTACTAC
>DATJKO010000545.1:0-7236 GCA_035491355.1 Pyrinomonadaceae bacterium | reverse complement strand
ATAAAAGAAAAAGGATCCCGCAAAGGCGCAAAGGCGCAAAGGAAAATGTGGTTCTTGCTAATGGCTGTGAGACACGCATTCGGCTGAGCGTTTGCGAGCGGGTTCTTCCTTTGCGCCTTTGCGCCTTTGCGGGAACCTCCTCTTTGCGCCTTTGCGCCTTTGCGGGAGCCTCATTCCGGCAGTCTATTGACGACCCTCTGTATTCCATACTTCATTAACTCCACGTTGAAGTTGATCAGCAATCCCAGTCGCATGTTCAGCAGCCGCAAATACGTTTCCACCTGCTTTCTATGAACTGGGGCCAGTAACTCCACGGACTTGATTTCGACGACAAGTTTGTTATCCACCACAAGGTCCACTCGAAAACCAATATCTAGCTTAATTCCCTCGTAGCAGACTGGAAAAGCACGTTGCTCGACTACGACTAAGCCTCTTTTTCGGAGTTCGAAACTAAGCGTAGCCTGATAGACGGACTCCAACAGACCCGGACCAAGTGTCCGGTGGATTCTTAGCGCCGCGTCGACAACGATCGCGGCAATTTCATTCTCGGTCATGTGAGGATCCCCTTGTGAGGTTAGGAAATAGGTTTACGCTCCCTCACGGAGACGATTTCGGAGAAGGAGCCGCTGCTGGTTTTTGTTCCTCAATCTTTATCGTGCTGCGAAGCAGGTCCCAGGCGGGGGCGAACTTCTTGATGTCCCTGTCAGGCCCGAATAGTGTCAGGACGACCACGCGTTGGCCCACGATGGCCCAGTAGATCTTCGCCGCTCCGGGTTCGCCGCCCAACGACGCGCTCAGCAGAACGCCGTCTGCCTTGATTCCCCCGATCTCAGACGTGTCAGTCGACTTTGTCGGCGTCGCGCCCATTTGCACGAACTGCTTCTCAACCTGACTCACATAAGGATCGATGAAAGCCTCCTTCGCTGCGGGAAGTTTGTCGGCCGGCACCTTTCCCTTGTGAACAAACATGCGCATCTGGATGTCAGCAGCATTGTTCGAGAAACCAAACTCCTGCGCGTCCTCGCTGCTCATGTCCTTCATGGTCCAGCCGTTCGGGTAGTCGAAGGCGAGGCCGCCCTTATCGAAGTGCTGCGCCGCCGCCGGAGTTTGAGTCTGAGCGGAGGCAAACACGCAACTAAGAACAACGATTAGCATTAACTTAAAACTGAGTTTCATCTTCGGACTCCTCCCACGTGGCATTCTCAATTGGTCACTGAGGGCTTGATTTAAGAGAGCTCAACTGTTCATTCAATAACACCCATACCTGGCGCACATGTCTCTCCGTGGTACGAATGTTCCCGATCGAGAGTCGCAGCGTGAATTTGTCGTTCACACGCGTGTGCGACAGTAGGGCTCGCCCACTCGCGTTGACGCCATGCATGATTGACTCATTCAAAGCATCCAGTCGCACGGAATCAACTCCGGAGGGACGCGCGCGGAAACACACCAATCCGAGCGGTACCGGCGCCAGCAACTCCCAATCGCTCGACTCATCGACCCACGACGCAAACACTCGCGCTAGACGGCAGTGCTCGCGAATTCGCGCCGCAAGTCCGTCGTGTCCGAAGTAACGCATCACCATCCAGAGCTTAAGCGCGCGAAAGCGGCGACCGAGTTGAATACCGTAATCCGATCCGCTGCGAACTTTCTCCTGTTCCGGAGTCTTCAAATACTCCGGCACCAGCGAGAACGCCCGCCGCAGCAGATCCATTTGCCGGCAATACAGCACCGAGAGGTCAAACGGAGTGAACAACCACTTGTGCGGGTTCACCACCAGCGAATCAGCGCGATGACAGCCGTCAAGGATCTGCCGAAACTCAGGCACGATCGCCGCCGAACCCGCGTACGCAGCATCGACGTGCAGCCACATCGCGTGCTCTTCGCCGATCGGAATGATCTCCGCCACTGGGTCGATACTCGACGTCGATGTAGTTCCCACCGTCGCCACTATGCAAAACGGCAGATAACCGTCACGCTTGTCCTCCGTAATGGCCTTCTGGAGCGCCTTCGCGTCCATGCGAAAGTCTTTGTCGGTAGGAATCTTGCGCATCCCGCGTTGACCGAGGCCCAAAGTGATCACGGCTTTCTCGATCGACGAGTGCGCCTGTTCGGAGACGTAGACGCGTAAGAGCGGCAAATCCGTCCGTCCGCTCATTCCCTCCTCGCGGATACTCTGTTCGACTCCCTCTCGCGCCGCCGCGATCGCATGCATACTGGAAACTGACGCCGTGTCGTAAATGATGCCGATCATTCCGGGGTCGAGACCCATCATCTGACGCAGCCAGTCGAGCGTCACTTCTTCCAGTTCGGTTGAGGCAGGCGAGGTACGCCAGAGCATTGCCTTGTTATCGAAAGCCGCGGCCAACATTTCGCCAAGGATGCCCGGTCCGGAAGTGGAAGTCGCAAAGTAGGCAAAGAACGAGGGGTGACTCCAGTGAGTCAGTGCGGGGACGATCAGGCGATCCAGATCGCCGAGGATCCGGTCCATTGGTTCGCCTTGCTGCGGCGGCTGTGACGGAAGTTGCGCTTTGAGATCCCCGGGTTCGATCGCGGCCAAGACCGGCAACTCTTCAATGCGCTCGAAGTAGTCGGCAATCCAGTCGACGAACTCGTGCCCGAAGCGACGGAACTCTTCCTTGTTCATGTCGCCCAAGTCCGGAGCGACGCCGGTTTTGGCGGGTATTGAAGGGGTCACGGCGCCCTATCTTACAGGCACGACTATCACAAATCGAATTTTCCCGGCGCAAATTTGCCTCACGAGACTGTCAACTGTATTATCTCGCTGGCCATCAAACCAGCAACCCCAGTGCAGACGAGCGACTCTAGACTTTTGAAGTAGCTTAGCTCGCAAGTCTCGTGGCGAATCCATTCTCTTGTGAGGACATATGAAACGCTTCTCGTTGAGTCTGATATTGATTGGTAGTCTGCTTTTCTCATTCGCCTGTAATCCCGCAGCGTCGGGCGACAAAGTACGCATCGGCGTCTTTATGTCGACTACCGGCACCACCGCAAACTTCGGTATCTCATCAGTTAATGGCATCAAACTGGCGGCCGATGAGGTCAACGCAGCCGGCGGTATCAACGGCAAACAGGTCGAACTGCTGATACAGGACGATCGCTCTGACGCGAACGAAGCCGCGACCATCGTAACGAAGTTTGTGAACCAGGATCAGGTGCACGCGATTCTTGGCGAGGTAGCGAGCTCACGCTCGATCGCCGCGGCGCCAATCGCGCAGAACGCGCAGATTCCGATGCTCACGCCGTCCTCCACGAATCCGGAAGTAACGAGGAAAGGTAACTTCATCTTCCGCAGCTGCTTCATCGATCCGGTGCAGGGCGCTGCAATCGCGCAGTTCGCCGCGAAGTCGCTGGGTGCAAAGACTGCCGCGATCATGGTCGACCGCAAGAACGACTATTCAACCGGTCTCGAGAAAGTTATCAACGAGACGTTCACCAAGTTGGGTGGCAAGATCACTGCAGTCCAGTCGTATCAGGAAGGCGACCAGGACTTCAACGCGCAGCTAACGTCGCTGAAGGGCGGCAATCCCGAAGTCATTTTCGTTCCCGGTTACTACAACGACGTCGGTTTGATCGCGAAGCAAGCCCGCGATCGTGGCATCACCGTACCGCTGGTTGGCGGCGACGGCTGGGATTCAGTCCAGCTTTACGCCATCGGTGGCAAGGCCCTGAACGGTTCATACTTCACTAACCACTATTCGCCCTACGACACAGACCCGAAGGTGCAGAAGTTCGTCAACGACTACAAAACGCGTTACGGCAATGTGCCCGATGCGCTCGCCGCCACCGCGTACGATGCGGCGCGGATCATGTTTGACGCGATTAAGCGATCCAAGTCTCTTGGCGGCAACGATATTCGCGAGGCACTCGTTGCGACGAAAGATTTTCCGGGTGTCACCGGAACCGTCACCTTCAACGAGAACCGCGACGCCGTGAAGCCGATCGTCATGATCGAAATCAAGGACGGCGGCACCTACGCTGTCAGAGAACGCGTGACGGTTGAGGGTGCGACCACGGCCGCAGCTCCGGCAGGCGCAGCGCCAGCAGCAGCCAAGACCGCAAGCCAGTGAGCGCTATCAACGCTTGAACCCGCTTTGCACGAAGAGTGCGCTTGGTGAGGAGATCTTCTCCCGCCGAGTCGCAAAGGCGCAAAGAAGTCCTTATAGAAACGCGCCAGCGCCTTGCGACTTGGCGCCTTTGCGGGAAACACGGTTTCAAGAAGTGGACGAAGGTCGAGGATAGCGAATCACAGTATGAGCACGTTCCTCCAACAACTGATCAACGGTATCTCGCTGGGCGCAATCTACTCCCTGATTGCACTCGGCTACACGATGGTCTACGGGGTACTGAAGCTGATTAACTTCGCCCATGGCGACGTCTACATGGTAGGCGCGTTCATGGGCTTTTATTTGGCTAACGGCCTCGGAGTACGCGGCGCACAGATGATCGGCGCGAGCGCCGACGGACTCATCGCTCGTGGTTTACTCGGCGGCGGCACACTCGAGCCTTCGCTAATCACAGCGCTCGTCGTGATGTTGCTGGCGATGGCGATCTGCGCCGCGGTCGGTGTCGTAATTGAGCGATTCGCGTATCGGCCGGTGCGAAAGTACTCGCGCTTGACTGCGCTGATTACCGCTATCGGCGTCTCACTGCTGCTCGAAAACGGCGGACAGGTGGTCTTCGGTGCGGAACCAAAGTTTTTTCCGGAACTCTTCGGCAAACGCAACATCGAGCTTTTCGGCGGCGCGAGTATCAACAGTGCTGACATCGTCGTGCTCCTGATCGCGCTGGTGCTGATGATCGCCTTGCAGCTGATTGTCTATCGCACGAAGACCGGTCGAGCGATGCGCGCCGTTTCGTTTAATCTCCAGTCAGCGAAGTTGATGGGCATCAACACCGATCACATCATCGCGTTCACCTTCGCGCTCGGATCGGCTTTGGCAGCGGCAGCGGGAGTGCTGGTCGCGATTCGCATCCCCCGCATCGATCCGCTGATGGGAATTCTGGTTGGTCTCAAAGCATTCGTCGCGGCCGTGCTCGGCGGCATCGGCAACATTCCCGGCGCGATGCTTGGCGGCCTGCTTATCGGTATCACTGAAACGATGGTGGTGGGTTACCTCAACCCAACCTACAAAGACGCTGTCGCCTTCGCCATACTCATTTTGATACTGCTGTTCCGGCCCTCCGGACTTCTCGGTACGGTCGCTCAGGAGAAAGTTTAAGGACAACGAAGAGTGCCTCGGTACCTGCGCAACCTGATCATTGCCCTCGTCGTGATCGCCGCTCTAATCGGACTGGATTTCGTCTTTCAGGGACGAATGATTAGTCCGTATTTCGTCCGCATTCTGATGCTTTCCGGCATCGCGATCACGCTCGCAGTTTCCCTGAACCTGATCAACGGCTTCACGGGCCAGTTCTCGATTGGGCACGCCGGCTTCATGGCGGTCGGCGCGTACTCGTCCGCATATTTTTCCGTCAACTACGGAGTCAACTTCGCGAACTCTCTCGGCGGCGGTAAGCTCGGTTGGGTGGTCGCGTTGGGGATTGCCACACTGATTGGCGCAGTCGCTGCCGGCATCGCCGGTCTCGCCGTAGGTATTCCGTCGCTGCGTCTGCGCGGCGATTACCTGGCAATCGTCACCCTCGGTTTCGGACAGATCATCGTCGTCTTTCTCAACAACATCGAAGCGATTGGCGGCGCTCGCGGTTATTCCGGAATTCCGATTGTAAAGAGTTTCTTCTGGATCTTCCTGATCGCGATTCTGACGATCGTCATCGTCTACAACATCGTCAACTCCGCCTTCGGGCGCGCGCTAATCTCGATTCGTGAAGACGAACTCGCCGCGGAAGCGATGGGCGTCAACACGACGCGCTACAAAGTAATGGCATTCGCCATCTCTTCGGCTCTCGCCGGCGCAGGCGGCGTGCTGCTGGCTCACTTCGACGGCTATCTGAATCCGAAATCATTTGAGTTCATCAAGTCGTTCGAGATCCTGATCATGATCATTCTCGGCGGACTGGGATCGATCGTCGGCTCGGTGTTGGGCGCGATTCTTTTGACCGTCCTGCCCGAAGCGCTCCGTGGGTTCGCTGAGTACCGCATGGTGATCTACTCGTTGCTGCTGATCATCCTGATGATCACGCGGCCGCAGGGTTTACTCGGATCGACCGCCGCACTGAAGAACTGGCGCAAGCGCTCCAAAGGAGGCGCGAAATCCCCGACGAGTCCAACCGCCAAGAGCCCGAATCCGACCACGGCCGCCACCCAACCAGATGGCCCAATCGGAGGTGAGAATCCCCAATGAGCGCCACACAAACAGACGGAACCGTGCTTCAGACCGACAAGGCAACCATTCGTTTCGGCGGCTTGTGTGCAGTCAACGAACTGGACATGAGCGTCAAGAAGGGCGAGATCTTCGGTCTCATTGGTCCGAACGGCGCCGGCAAGACGACCATCTTTAACCTGCTTACAGGCGTTTACCAGCCGACATCAGGTGGAATCTATTTTAAGGGTGAGCGGATCAACGGGCTGCGCCCTTATCAGATCGCCTCTCGCGGTGTGTCGCGCACGTTTCAGAACATCCGGTTGTTCCCAAGCATGACGGTGCTGGAAAACGTCATGACGGCGTGCCACATTCACATGGGCCAACATCTGTTCGACGCGATCTTACGAACGCCGCGGTTCGTAAACGACGAGAAGAAACATCAGGATTACTGTTTCGAACTGCTGGAGATTTTTGATTTGGCGCGCGTGTCGGATGAAGGCGGAACAAGTTTGCCCTACGGGTCACAACGGCGGCTCGAGATCGTCCGCGCCCTGGCGACGCGGCCGCAGTTGCTGCTGCTCGACGAGCCCGCCGCGGGTATGAACCCGTCGGAGCAGGAAGACCTGATGAATCTGATCAAACAGATTCGCGATCGTTTCGGACTCACGATCCTGCTCGTCGAACACAACATGAAAGTCGTCATGGGTGTTTGCGAGCGAATCCAGGTCGTCGATTACGGCAAGTCAATCGCACTCGGCCTTCCGGAAGAGATTAAGAATGATCCGAAGGTGATTGAAGCGTATCTTGGGGATTGAAATTGGTCCTTAGTACTTGGTGCTTTGGGCTTTGTACTTTGTGCTTTGTTCTTTGTTCTTTGTCAGTAGTCAGTGGTCAGTTGTCCGTCGCAATTACACTGACTACGGACTACGGACCACTGACAAAGAACAAAGAA
>DATJKO010000544.1:0-9296 GCA_035491355.1 Pyrinomonadaceae bacterium | reverse complement strand
AACCAACCGAAGCGCTTCAGTTTTCTTAGTGAAGCCAGCGTGATGTTTGCTCCCACCGGCATCTCAAGAATGACGCCCTGGCGCCGGCGATCCTCGGGCACGTAGGCGATGCCACAGTTGATTGCGTCCGCCGGAGTGTGGATGCGAACGGCAGCACCGTGCACTCGAATCTCGCCGCTGGTTGCATGGTCCAGTCCGAAAATGATCCGTGCCAGCTCCGTGCGTCCAGCGCCTACCAATCCGGCGAGGGCCACGATCTCTCCACGATGAATAGTTAGATCGATGTCCGTTAACCCACTCGCGCCACGCGTGATGCCTCTCAACTCCAGCGCTACTTCGCCGCGTTCGGCCTCGCGCTTGGGAAAGATCGTCGACAGCTCGCGGCCGACCATTAAACGAATGAGTTCCTGACGATTCGTCTCGGCCATGTTGTAGGTGCCGACGACCTGGCCATCGCGCAAGACACTGACGCGGTCAGCGATCACTGACAGCTCTTCGAGTCGATGCGTGATGTAGATGATGCCAACGCCCTGCTCCCGGAGTTTGCCGATAACGCGATAGAGATTCTCGGTTTCTTCTTTGGAGAGCGACGCGGTCGGCTCATCCATGATCAGGACACGGGAGTTCGCGCCGATCGCCCGCGCGATTTCTACCAACTGCTGCTCCGGCATCGTCAGCTCGCCGGCCTCGGCGTTGACGTCTATCTTTGCGCCAACCTCTGCGAGCAAACTTGAAGCGCGTTCACGACGTTTCTTCCAATTGACACGGCTCCAATAACCTCCACGTTCGCGTCCGAGCGCTATGTTCTCCGCGACTGTCAGTTCCGGAAACAACGACGGTTCCTGGTAGATCGCAGTAACACCAGACGCCTTCGCACGAGCGGGAGAATTATCGACTACGACGGCGCCGTCGAGTTCGAGCCTACCGTCGTCGGCAGTCACCGCACCCGAAACGATCTTGATGAGCGTGGTCTTTCCCGCGCCGTTTTCTCCGACCAGCGCATGGACTTCACCGGCGCGCAGTTCGAACGTCGCACGTTTCAGCGCGTGTACGCCGTCGTAAGATTTGCTGATGCCGATTGCTCTGAGGAGCATGGTTCGTTAACGGAAGTCTCCCGCAAAGGCGCAAAGGCGCAAAGACAGAACGACCAGTAGAATTGGCGAACAGTCCAATAGGAGCCTCGCGATTACCTTTGCGCCTTTGCGCCTTTGCGGGAGACTTTCCTTCTCACGGAGTATCGGAGAAGAGCAGATCGAGCATCTCGTCCTTCCAACCCGTGAGCGACTGCTTCACCATCTCGCGCAGTTCAACCGCAGACTTTTGCGGCAGAGCCTCGACGATCGCGGCGTGCATCGACGCACTCTCAACGTAGGAGTTGCGCCGTCGACTGGTCTTCATCAGGAAGAAAGCGAACAGCGGTACAACTACACGCTCTAGAGCGTCAGTCAGATACGGATTGTCAGACAAGTTCCAGATCTTCCGGTGGAATGCGAGATCCGCTTCATAGAAGGAACTAAGGTCTACGTCAACTGCCGCCTGTTCCATGTTGCGAATAGTCTGCCGCAGACTCTCGAGGTCCGCTTCGGTAACGTGTTCTTTGGCCCACTCGATCGCCAGCGCCTCCAGCTCTACGCGCAAACGGAAGATTCGTTTGATATCACCCGGGCCGAGCTTCGTTACGGTCGTCCCCTTGTACGGCGTGCGCTGAACAAACCCCTGGTGCTCCAACTCAATCAACGCTTCACGAATCAACGGAACTCCGGCTCCCAGTTGTTGGGCCACCCTGGTCTCTACAATCGAGGCGCCTGGCTGAATGGTCCCGGAGAGGATGGCCTCCTTCAAGGCGCGGATCACCTGATCTCGTTTGGAGATCGGCTGAATGAGTTCGAGCATTTTCGTTTGCTCCTCTGGCGCGCTAAGGGGAGATCGTTTTTCGCTTCTTCATCTGCCGTTTGGATACTAACACCGCCGCCCGATGCTCCGGGCACGTCAGATTCAGGATTGTGTGATTGATGGTGACAAGGAAGTCCGCCGCCGCCCCGCGGAATCGACCGGTGAGCGGAGGTTCGCTCAGAAACTCAACCGTGTCATCGCGGACCAGCCGCCAAAACTCGCGGGAGGAAACCCAGACGCTTCCGCCACGACACACGATTTTCGCCGAGCGTTTACTGGTGCTGGGCACAGTTCGCCCCCTTCTCTGGCCCTAAATGGGAATCTCCCCCGACAGAAAACAGACTAATTCGCGTTTCAGGTTGCTATATATAAAGGAGGAGCGCGGGCAGTATAACTATTTCTTACAAGATTACAAGATCATAATATGACCTTCCTACCCTCTAATCGCGCTATGGAATTTCAAGACGGGTGCGCTTGTCGGCGGAAATGTTGCCGACCAGCACCGCCACCGCAGATTTCATCGCTTTTTCAGGGCCACAGCGGATCGGACTGCCGGTGCGGATAGCGCCACAGAATTCGGCGATCTCGTTCAGGTAGGAGATTCCCTTGTTCGGAATGCTGTCGCCGGTGTTGACCGTCCGCGCGGTCGACTCCGCCGGCTGTGAGGCCGAAGAATCGGCCACCGGCCCCGCGGATTGCCGCGAAACTTCCACCCGAGTCGTCGAATTCTCGCCCTCATGGAACAGGTAGGCTTCGAGCTCGCGCGTCATGATCAGCGTTCCTTTTGTCCCCAGGAACATCTCGTAGTTCTGTTCAAAAGCGTTCGACTGTATCGTCGAGAACGTCGCCGTGCGGCCGTCCGGATAGTCATACGTTGCATAAACGTGATCCGCAACCTCACGACCGTCTTTGAATCGATACGTACCGCTCGACACATACACGGCTGTCGGCGCGGAGTCGAGAAACCAGCTCGCCGCCGTGATCTGATGACTGCCGAGTTCGCACAACAGACCTTCCGAGTATTTGCGATACATCCGCCAATTAAGCAGGTGCTCCCAATCCGGATAACCAAACTTGCTGGGGTCGAAATTGGGTGCCGGCGGATCCTCTTTCTTGCGCCAGGTCGAATTGCGATGCCACACGAGGCGCACGTGATAAATGTCGCCGAGGAGTCCTTGTTTGACGATGTTCTCGTAAGCTGCTTGATAGATCGGGTTGTAATAACGTTGGTAACCAATCTCGAGCAAACGGTTGTTCTTCTTCGCCGCGTCGATCATCTGCCGGCATTCATCCGCGGACTTCGCCATCATCTTTTCGCAGAGAACGTGCTTGCCCGCGTTTAGCGATGCGACGGCGATGGCGGCGTGCGTCCACAACGGAGTCGCGATATGCACAGCTTCGAGATCTTCTTTCTGAATCATCTCCTGCCAATCGTCATATTCGTTGGGCTTGGGCCAGCCTTTCTTGACCATCGCTTCGGCGGCTTTCGCGCGCCGTCCCGGATTGACGTCGCAAAGTGCTTTCAGGTCGCAGTATTCCTTTTGATATTGATTGAGCAGTCCGTTACCCATGTCGCCGGTGCCGACGAGTGCGATCTTTACTGGACCACCACGAACCGGACCACGCATCAGAGCGGCGCCTCCGAGAGCGACCAGCGCGGGTGCGCCCGCAACTGCTTTAAGAAAGTTTCGCCGACCGATAGTTTTTTGCTCTTCAGTTAAGTTCATGACGTTTCATCCGATGAAGTAGTGATCTTCAACTTCCGGCGACGCAGCAGCAGATCCAGACCAGCAATCGCGCCAGTGTCGAAGACGAGCACGACAAGAACGGCGGCAGCTTCGATTAAAGTCTTGTTCACTACCAGGTACGTTCCTTCGTTGCCGGGTTGCGGGATGCCGCTGAGCGGCAGATACAGCAGGTAGAAGAGACTCAGGAAAACGAGAGCCGCACCGGCGCCGATCCTGGTGAACAGTCCGAGAATTAATGAAAGGCCGATGAGCAGCAGACCGATCTTTACCGATCGATCGATCCAGGGCGTCCATCCGGCGTCGATCATGCGGTGGAACAATCCCGCGAGTGGACCTGATGCGCCTTTGAGATAGCCGGCCGAAGTCCAGTGTGGCAACGGTGTTCCTGAGGGACCCCAGGCAGGAGACCAGATCTTGTAATAAGCCTCGTAAAGAAAGTGCCAGCCGATAACGGTGCGCAAGACGATGAGCGCAACTTGCTGCAGCGGGCGATAAGTAGTGGCGTTCATATTTGCTCGATGCGGCAACCGCGATTTGATCCGAACACAACCGGGCGCGTCGCATCTCTTTCCAGCATGATGACGAGGATTTCAGGATTCACAGCGCAATATTTCTCAGCCACTTCTCGGCCACCGATATAAAACGCAGTGGCGAGCGCATCGCTGATCGCGGCAGAAGGCGCAACTACGCTCACGCTGGTCACGTGTTGAGCAGGCCAACCCGATCGCGGATCGATGATGTGCCCGTAGCGTTGACCTTCATGTTCGAAGAACTGCTCTTCGCTGCCGCTCGTGGAAAGGGCGCAATCACGGAGTCGTAGCTTGGCGAGGCGGCGGTTCTTGTTGCGCGGGTCACGCAGACCAACGCTCCAACCTTCGTTTCGATCGCCCGCGCCTAAGGCGTAGAAACTACTCGCGCCTGCATTTAGAAGAGCGGTGGTAACGTGTTCTCTCATCGAAATTGCGACGCGATCGAGGGCGTACCCTTTTCCGATACTGCCGAGGTTAATTTCCATTCCGTCACGTGCGAACCGTATCGATCGCGTCTCACGATCGAGCCGCAACTTGTCACTGCCAACCAGCGACCGTGCTTGTGGTATTTCATCGGCAGCCGGAAGGCGACCAGCTCTTCTTAGAAACCCCCAGCAGCGCGTCAAGGGACCGACGGTGATGTCGAAGGCTCGATCCGCCTCGTCGTATAACTTCGCGCACAAGAGGAGTAGATCAAACAGTGATTTCTCGGTCGCTACCGCGCGCCTGGCAGCCTCGCGGTTAATGAAACAGATCTCACTGCCTTCGCGAAAAACACTTAACTGCGCTTCCAGCTCGTCAACAAGATTCAGCGCGCGCGTCGCAACCGCGACACCGGCGCGATCACGCAGCGGCAACGTCACTTCAAATCGACACGCCATCGCCGTGCGATTGACGTGCAGCCACAAGCCTGTAGGTTCAGGTTTCTTTTCGAGAAAACTGAGAAAGTTTCGTCTAGTTAGCGCTTGCATTCGTGTGCCGGTTTTCTCCCGCAAAGGCGCCAAGGCGCAAAGTCAAGAGTTGGTTTTCTCTTTGCGCCTTTTTCCTTTGCGTCTTTGCGCCTTTGCGGGAACTAACCTGTTCGCGCATTCTTGATCTGTTTCAACTGCGCGCCATCCGCTGATTCCTTATAACGCGGATCCAACGGGTAACAACCTGACGGCAGCCCATTACGCGGCGCTGTCGTGCAGTCGCTGAAAGTGCGACAGATGCGCTTTCGTTGCAGACCGCGTCCGCTGATCACATCCAACGGTAACTCCGGATACGACAACACCATGCGACCCAAACCGACTGAATCAACCCAACCTTCGCGAATGGCCGCCTGCGCCACTAACGGCAGAAACTCCTGCAAGTACGTATATCCTGTGCCCACAAGAATCAGATCCGGAAAACGCTGTTTCAACGAGCGAGTGACTTCCATCTGCCGCGCTACGCCGATCAAAGGATCTTCCGGCGGCTGATAACCATCAGACGGCGGATACAGTGCCGGCCGCTGAATGTGCGGGTTGTAATAAGGACTGCCACCGGAGATGTTGACCAACCTGATGTCCAGATCTCGCAGCAACGACAGAAAACGCACCGGTTCAGCGAGGTCATACTCCTCGGGCTTTTCACTGTTTACTCCAAACCCCCAACGATATGGCAACGCCTGCGAATACAACTCCGGAATTCCCGGCCCCATCTTCCCGTTAAGTGTTTGATGGGGATCAGGTCGAAACGGCACGAGATCGAAACCGGAAAGCCGCACGACGATCTGCAGACCGGGCGCAACCTGACGAATGCCGGCAACTATTTCCCGCAGGAACCTGGTCCGGTTTTCAAAGCTTCCGCCGTACTCACCTGCTCGAGTGTGCGCGCTCAGGAATTCATGCCCGAGATAACCATGACAATGTTTCACATCGACAAACTCGAAACCGATCTGCTGCGCTAAGAGTGCAGCGCGCAGGTAGTCGTCGATGATGCTTCTGATCTCGTCGTCTGTCAGAACCGGATAGCTCTCATCGATACCCACACGCCGATCGAGAAACGGGTGATGGTAAAGAATCCGCGGCTCGGCTTTTCGCTTGTCGTTCGGACGGCTGAAGCGGCCGGAGTGCGTCAGTTGCAGACCTAAATAGAGATCGTCGACGGCACCGCACGCTTCCTGGTGAGCCGCAACAAGCGTCTCTCTCAGTGAGGCAAGCTCACTCAGCGTATCGTTGTTGATGAGCAGTTGATTTGGATTCGCGCGGCCTTCGTGACTGACCGCAACAGCTTCGCCGCCCCAGATCAGCTTCGCCCCACTTAACCCAAAATGGCGCCATCGTCTAATGGTCGCGTCGCTCGGCCGGCCGTCACTTGTTCCGTCCCAGCCTTCCATTGGATGAATGCAAAAGCGATTGCCGATCGTTTTACCGTTGAGCTGCAGTGGTTGCGTGAGTACACCACTCGGGCTGATCTCATCGTCGCATGGAATAGACAATCCGAGGCCCGCGAGATGCTCCTTGAAGCTCGCAACGGTCCGCATGCCGCCGACGGCTGGATACGTTCGTTCGCTCATCCTCGCTACATCAGTGCATTTGCCCGCGTAAGATCCGGAGCGCACGTTGGAGCGCTTCGACGAAAAAGAATTCACCCCACATGACCGATTCGTTTACTCCCAGGTCCTTGTGAATGTGGTAAACACCGCCTCGCAGGATCCCTTCCCAGCCGGGCACACTCTCACCTAAATACTCCGTCGACAAGGCGCCGATCGTTTTCAGAGCGCATTCGCGATATTTTCGCCGACGCTCTTCGCTGCTCGTAAATTCCGCGAGGTTCAACAAGCCAACCGAGGCAATCGCCGATGCACTGGTGTCGACCTGCGCGCGACCCAACGGTCCAGACTCGGGAGCGTCAAAGTCCCACGGCACGATGCCGTTGTCAGGCGCATGGCCCAGCCAGTACTCGGCATTCAATTCCGCTGTCTCGAGGTACATCGGATCACGCGTCAGGCCGTAACACGTGCCAAAGCCATATAACGACCACGCAAGTCCGCGCGACCAACACGACGCTCCGCTGAAACCCTGTTGCGTCGTTTGCCGAAGAAATTCGCCGGTTTCCAAATCGAAGATGCCTTCGTGAGACGTGCTGCCGTCGCTCCGCACGAGTGTGCGGCGTGTCGTTTCACAATGCCGTCGCGCGAGTTCCAGCAATGACGAGTCGTTCGTTTCCAGCGCGGCGTAAAAAATGATTCCGACGTTCATCATGATGTCGATGAAGTTGGAATCAGGGCCATGAAAGGAACGCATGCACCCGGCGCGTTCGTGAAAACGAAGCGCCAAAGTCTGGCCCGCGTGAATCACTACATCTTTCAGCGATTGATCGGGCGTTCCGGCGCGCACGGTCGCTTCGTACCAACGCTTGTAAGTACCGTGATAGAAGATGAAACCGAGATCGTGAACTTCGCGATCGTCTTTGCGTGGTTCGAGTGCTTGAGAATACGTCTGGGCCAGCTCACGCCATTCGGGATCTCGCGTCTCCTCGTGGAAGATCCACATCATGCCCGGGAGAAAACCGTCGCACCAATGTGTCCATGCGGGTTTCTCGTGTCGCCAGCGTCCCCGATCGGTATACAGCGGATAGAAGTTCGGATCACGGCGGGTCAGCGCGCGCACCTGTTGCTGCGCGAAGTCAAAAGCATGTTCGACTATTGGTAAAAGCGATTGTTCCATAGGCCGAGACATAATTCGTTTTCTTTGCGCCTTTGCGCCTTTGCGGGAAAACAATCCAGCTCTATTTGCTCCGACAAAATCTCCCGCAAAGGCGCAAAGAAACTCTCATAAACGACGCAGGTGAAAGCCGCCGTCAACATTGATCACTTCACCAGTCGAGAACGGCAGGAGCTCTAACGCAATCGCCGCAACGGCGCGGCCGACGTCTTCCGGTGTACCCCAACGCTTGATTGGCGTCAGATCAGCATCAATCAAGCGATCGTATTTTTCTTTCACACCGGCGGTCATGTCGGTTGCGATCACACCCGGGCGGATCTCATAGACTCTAATTCCCTCACCCGCGAGTCGAACGGCATAGAGGTTCGTCATCATCGAAAGACCCGCTTTTGAAACGCAGTAATCACCGCGTTCAGGCGACGCGGCGTAAGCCGAGATGGAGCTAATGTTCACGATAGCGGGACGATAGTCGTCGATTGCACCCGCCGAGCGTTGTTCGATCATCCAACGCGCAACTGCCTGCGTCAGAAAGTAAGGACCTTTCAGATTAGTGCCGACGACTCGATCGAAACTTTCGGCCGTGGCGTCCAGCAGATCGACTCGCTGTGCCGGAGCAACGCCGGCGTTATTCACCAGGAGATCAAGCCGTTCGAATCGCGAGCGTGTTTCGTTGACCAGACGATCCCGGTCATCAGCATCACCGATGTTGGCCCGACAGGTTTCGACGCGGATCGCCGAATCGGAACTAGCAGCGACAACGGCGGCGGCGGCTTCACCAGCAGCAGCCTCATTGGTCGCGTAGTTGATCATCACGTCATAATTGACGCGTGCGAGTTCGATCGCAATCGCCCGGCCGATCCCGCGCGAAGCTCCAGTGACCAACGCCACTTTGCGCTGATTCATATCCGAACTCGATCTCTCTTGGGTAGTAGCATTACAGCCATCGAACCAATGAACGCCAGAAGAATCAAAATACTGAATCCCATCGCATAGCTGCCGGTATTATCTCGCGTCTTCGCGACAATCACCGGAGCCAGCGCTTCGGCAACGCCATCCGCGGTTAACACAACTCCCATTAGCCGTCCTAAAATTCTCACCCCGAAGATCTCCGCTGCCATCAGCGGAATTATCATGTAGTCGCCGCCAAGCCCGATTCCGAAGAGTATCGCAAAGAGGTAAAGAAAAGGCCGATTCGAGGCGAGGAAAAGCAGCGGAATCGAACCCGCGACGATCAAGTAGATCAACAGCATTACATACTTCTTCGGAAAACGATCGGCCAGCCAGCCCATCAAGAGTCTGCCTACGAGACTCGAGATCAAGACCAGAGAAAGGACGTAAGCCGCCGTAGACTGCGCCTCGGCCTGAGGGAGACCGCGAAACAGATCGCCCGTCATGAACAACTTCAGATTCTGAAAGATGCCGCCGACAGCGCCGAT
>DATJKO010000543.1:0-6089 GCA_035491355.1 Pyrinomonadaceae bacterium | reverse complement strand
AGTGGTGGAGATCGTGGTGCGAAGCCAGAGTTCACTCAGCGAGATGGGCGCGGTCTCGGATTTACTACGCGGATGAGCGAGGATCGGTGGCCCCGGTTAACCAATCGAGGTAGGGCGTTGATCCTTCAACAACGGGAACAGCGATGATCTCCGGTGTTTCGTAGCTGTGCAGCGCGCGCACTTCCCTTTCCAACTCTTCAAACTTGGCTCTCGTGGTTTTCGCAAGCAAGAGGATCTCGGCCTGGCGTTCGATCTTTCCCTCCCAACGATAGACTGATTCCATTTCGGGAAGTATTTGGACGCAGGCGGCGAGGTGAGCGCCGATTAGCAGGTCAGCGAGGCGGGCCGCTTCTTCACCGTTGGCGGCCGTCATCAAAACTACGATGCCCTCGTCAGCAGAAGACACGAACTACTCCTCGTATTCTTCCTCTTCAATTCCAACACCGCCGGTTAGCGGCGTCGTATCACCTTCGAAAAACGCATTGTAGACTTCCGTGGCGCGATCGTAATCACGCTCGTCAACCAGCAGCGTGGCGCCATCGAACGTCGATGACAGGAGCGGTGACAGCATGTCAGATCCGCCCGCTTGGATCACTGAGCGAACGCCGTTCTTGTTGAGGATGTCGTTCACCATTTCGGCCTCGGCCGGCGAACCGACTTTCTGAAATTCGACAAAGCGCGCGTCGCTTAGATCGTGGACCGTATTCTCGGGCGTCAGCCGATCGACCAGCGGCGTGTTGTCGTCAGGGCAGTGAGTAATACCGGCCTCGTACTCGGCTTCACATACGGTGCAGAACATGTTGAACCCTCCGGGTTACCATTGGACTTTTGACTTGGACTTTGTACTTTGTACTTAGTTCTTTGTTCTTTGTTCTTTGTACGCAGGCTCGACGAACAGCTATGCCTCAGAGTTACGGTACGGGAACAAAGTACAAAGATCCAAGCTCTAAGCTCCAAGCTCTAAGCTCCAAGCTTCTGTTTCCCTACAAAAGGTATCTCTTCAAAATACGTCATGCGCTTGAACGCGCGGAAACGATCATTGATCTCCGCATGCGTAAGGCGGCGCACGCGCTCAGTACCAAACTCTTCGACGTTGAACGACGCCATCACCGAACCAAAGATCATCGCGCGGCGCATCGCGTCTTCGTTCAGTTGTTCCTGGCTCGCGAGGTAACCCATGAACCCGCCGGCAAACGTGTCGCCCGCGCCCGTCGGATCAAACACTGACTCGAGCGGATATGCAGGAATCGCGAAATAGTTATCGTGCGTAAACAACGCCGCGCCATACTCACCGCGTTTGATGATCAGCGCCTTTGGTCCCCAACTCAATAATTCGCGCGCCGCTTTGATCAGATTGGGAATGCCGGTCAACTGACGCGCCTCCGCATCGTTAATGATTACGACGTGAACCCCTTTGATCGTGCGGACCAACGAGTCGCGGGTGTGCTCGATCCAGAGATTCATCGTGTCGAGCGCCACCAGCTCGGCGTCGGGCATCTGCTCACGTACGCCGCGCTGGAGATCCGGTTGAATATTCCCTAGAAACAACAGGCGCGAACGTTTCGACTCCCCCGACACTTTCGGTTGAAAGTCGGCGAAGACGTTCAAGTCCGTAAACAGCGTGTGCGCGACGTTCAGATCGTACTCGTACCGGCCGCCCCAGCGAAACGTTTTGCCGTCGTCGATCCGCTCGAGATCGTGAGTGCCGATACCGCGAGTGTCAAAGACCTCCTGGTCCGTGAAATCACCGCCGACGACTCCGACAATGCTTACGTTCGTAAAAAAGCTGGCTGAGATTGAGAAGTGCGACGCTGAACCGCCGAGCATCTTCTCGCATTTTCCAAAGGGGGTTTCTACAGTGTCATACGCGACAGAGCCGACAACTAAAAGAGACATGTTTGGTAATGGTTCTTCGTTCTGGTTTTGGCTGTTTCGAGCTTTTGATCTTTGTGCTTAGTACTTTGATCTTTGCAAAAGCAAACAAAGTACTAAGTACACTATTGCTTCGTCACCGACGCCTCAAGCGCGCGCAACTCCTCCTGCGCCTGCTTCGCGAAGGTGCCGTCAGGATACTCCGCGACCAACTTGTTCAAGTACTGGCGGCCCATCTCCAGAAACTGTTGTGACGTCAGCGTGCGCTTCTCACCGCCCTCGAAACTCACATACAGGTCCGGACGCTGCTTTCCTTTGTTCTGAGACAACCAGATGCTGCTCTGCCCGGCCATGAGCAACACTTCTTCGATCTTCGCGAAGTTTGGGTTGCCGGCGATGATCTCCTCACAACGCTTCAAAGCCGCCACGTAGGCTTTTTTCAACTTGAAGTAGTTCTTGGCGACTTCAAGGTTGTGTTGCGAGTCGCGTTCGAGATCGGGATCGCGGATCGTCGAGGGATCCGGGCCGGTGCGCACGCCTTGCGCGTAAGTTGAAGGCACGGCCGCGAAAACCAGCACAAGCGCAAAAAGAATTGTTAGTTTCATAACTTACCTCAATAGCGACGACGGATCTTACTGGTATTTTTTGATGATCGCTTCCAGCTTCTTTGTTGTCGTCTCGGGCCAAAGATTCGGAGCCGTAAAGATCGCGTGTTGCAACGCC
Organism: Pyrinomonadaceae bacterium; assembly: GCA_035491355.1. Taxonomy (GTDB): domain Bacteria; phylum Acidobacteriota; class Blastocatellia; order Pyrinomonadales; family Pyrinomonadaceae; genus PSRF01. The sequence continues at coordinate 3,494 of DATJKO010000543.1, read as the reverse complement.
GAACCGCACTTACAGTTGCGCTCACCGCGCTTCAATCGCGTTATCGCCTCGCGCAGGATGAGCTGTGCGTTACGCACGTTCTTGTTCAGATACTCAACGACGGTGTCGATGGTCACCGCGTCGTGTCCTGGATGCCAACAGTCGTAATCAGTCACCAGCGCCAGCGTCGCGTAACAGATCTCAGCTTCGCGCGCGAGCTTTGCTTCCTGAAGATTAGTCATGCCGATGATGTCCATGCCCCACGAGCGATAGACATTCGACTCGGCCACAGTTGAAAACGCCGGCCCTTCCATGCAGAGGTACGTGCCGCCGCGATGGACCTTCACATCGGCGACGCTGCACGCGTCCTCGAGCACGTCGCCAAGCGCTTTACACACCGGATGCGCAAACGAAACATGCGCGACGATACCTTCGCCAAAGAACGTCGACTCTCGCACTCGCGCGCGTGTCCGATCGAAAAACTGATCCGGAATCACCATGTCGAGCGGCGCGTACTGCTCCTGCAACGATCCAACGGCGGAAGCCGACAGAATCCGTTCGACGCCCAGCAGTTTCATCGCGTAGATGTTCGCGCGAAAGGGCAACTCAGTTGGCGTCAGAAGATGTCCGCGTCCGTGCCGTGGCAGGAACGCGACTCGCTCTCCCTCGAGCGTGCCGATGATGAAAGCGTCCGACGGATTGCCAAACGGGGTGTCGACTTTTACTTCTTCGACGTCAGTCAACTCGGGCATTTGATACAGCCCGCTGCCGCCGATGATCCCGACCTGAACTCGCGGAAGACTGCTCATGAAAGCGTTTCCTCCCCGCGATACGGCACCGCCGTGAAACCCTTTTCTCCTGCAACCAACCGGCACACTGGCTCGTCAGCATCGTGATAGAACAAACAAAGCCATCCTTCTTTCGCAGCCTGAGGAATCAATCGCTTTTTCGCCTCCAGAGTTTCGACCGGATAAAGATCGTAGCCCATGATCCAGGGAAAGCGGACGTGTGCGCGCAGCGGCACCAGATCCGCGAAACCAAACATTGTCTTGCCGCCACGATCCAACCGCCAACACTGCATGGAACGATTGTGTCCGGCAATCGTCTGCATTGTCAGACCCGGCGCGACTTCGTAGTTCTCTTCTCGGCCTTTAAGCTGGCCCGACTCAATCAATGGGCGCCAGTTCTCCGGCAAATAACTCGCGTGGTCGCGTTCCGTCGGCTGTTCCGCGTGCTCCAACTCCGCTTGCGAAACGAAGTAACGAGCGTTGGGAAACGAAGGAACGGCAGTGCTGCCCTCGTCGAGTTTCGTATTGCCGCCAGCATGATCGAAGTGCAGATGAGTATTCAGGACAATCGTGATCTCAGCCGCTGAAACTCCGGTCTGCGCTTTCAAAGTCTCCGCCAGCGGACGCACGCGATTGATTCCATATCGCGATGCGTGTTTCGCGGGCCATTTGTCTCCGATACCAGTTTCAATCAGGATCTTCTCGCGCCCTGTGTCGATCAAGACGCAGTTCATATTCATACGAATGCGGTTTTCATCGTCGGGCGGACAGACCTGCGACCACAGCTGACGAGGAACGACGCCGAACATCGCCCCTCCATCGAGACGAAATTCGGCGTCCTGAATTACCGCCACGGAGTAGTCGCCAATCTGCATTGCGCTGAACCGCCGCCGCCCGTCACTTCTGCTTCGGCTTCGCCGGACTCTTCGGTGCCGGCTTCGCAGGGGATGCTTCGGGTTTAGCTCCTGTCGGACCATCGCCCGCCGGAGGGTTAGGGTTAAAGCTCGGCGGCGCATTCTGCATCGGCTGTTGCTCAGGTGCTTTCACCGGATAGTTATCCGGAACCTTAACGTGTGAGCGCGCCACAATCTCGTCAAGCACCTTCTCGGCCTTTTCTTTTTCAACCACGGACTTCGCTTTGTCGCGCGCTGTTTGCGGCGGTCCGAAAGGATTACTGTTCATGTCGCGGATCAGGATGTGCCGCGCATGGACCATCTCCTTCGGCTTGCCGTCAACCGTCTCGGTCTTTCGCTCTTCCATCTTGATGATGTGGAAACCGAAGCTCGTTTGGACTACATCGCTGATCTCGCCAGGCTTCAACGCGTAAGCGGCTTTTTCAAAATCCGCATTCATCTGGCCGGGACCAAACCAACCAAGATCGCCGCCCTTGTCTTTTGTGCCGTCGGTGCCAAATTCGGCCGCGAGTTTGGCGAAGTCTTCGCCGGCGCGCGCGCGTTTGAGAACTTCCTCTGCCTTCAGGCGATTCGCCTTGTCAGTATCAGCTTCCGGATGATTCGCGAGGTAAGCGTCGACCTCCTGGTCGCTCGCTTTCATCTTCTCCTGCAACTTGTCCATTGCATACTTCTGCGCCAGCACGCGCGCGTGTTGGAGCATCACCTGCAACCTGACTGCGGGCCTTTTGTCGACACCCTGATCCACACCCTTTTTCTCAGCGATGTAGATCCGGCCTAGGCGCTGTTTCAGCATGTTGAGCTGATCCTGCGGAATCTCCTGCGACGCCATCGCGGGATCTTTGGCCTTGGCATCCGCGATCAACAAATCAAACTTGTTCTTGTTCAGCGGTTGGTTGAAGTAGTCTTCGACTTCCTTGTCGCTGATGTCCTGGGCCTTATCGCCTTGCTCTTCAAAATAGAACTGCGCGATCACCGTCGCCCGCTGAAACTCGAGTTGTCGCTTCATGTCGGGTTCTTTGTCGACACCGTGCGACTGCGCCTCCTCGGCAACCGCGAGCAAGCGGCGCACGTCGAGCGCGAAGTCTTTGCGCGCGCTTTCATCGACGGCGAGTCTCTGGCGGAACTGGGCTGGCTGATCTTCGGCGAGCAGGGTCATGTCTTCGGGAGTGAGTTCCACCGGACCCGTTTTTCGCGCCTTGACCTGCCAGAAGATCAAACCGCCGGCGAAAATAACGGCAACAGCGGCTGCAATAAGCGCTTTTTTGGTCGAATTCAAAATACTTTCCTTTCCTGACTATTGATGCTGCACCAGTTCGAGCAGCACTCCATTAGTAGACGACGGATGAACAAACGCTACGAGACAATTACCGGCGCCTACACGTGGTGTTTCATCAATCAATCGCGCGCCCTGGTGCTTCAACTGCGTGAGCGAAGCGCGAATGTCTTTAACCTCAATCGCGATGTGATGCATGCCGGGACCCCGTTTTGCCAGGAACTTCCCCACCGAAGTGTCCGGTCCGAGCGGTTCCAGCAGTTCGACGTGGGTATCACCCACAGCCAGCATGCAAACCTTTACACCTTGTTCCGCAACTTCTTCGCTCGAATGAACCTCCAGGCCGAGCGCATCCCGCCAAACTGCCAAACCCTCTTCAATGCTCCTGGTGGCGATGCCGATGTGATCAAGTTTCATTTACTCTTGTTCTTAGTACTTTGTGCTTTGTACTTTGTTTGCTGGCTAAAGATCAGTAATAAAGGCGAAGGTAATGATTCAGTTGACTGAGATTTCCCGCAAAGGCGCAAAGACGCAAAGAAA
>DATJKO010000542.1:0-5450 GCA_035491355.1 Pyrinomonadaceae bacterium | reverse complement strand
AATAGAGCATTCTTCGTGCCAAGAGTTGCAAACTGACAATTCGGAACTTGAACCAATCCTTAATCGTTGACCAGTGCTGAACTAGCTCCAACGATTTCGCGTATAACCATTGTCGTGTATTCTTCCACAAATGCCAAAACTGGTGGGGTTCCTATGTCGCAAAATCCGGACATTCAAAGGCCTGTAGCACCAACTTCAACTCTGACCAACTGTGCAAATTGCCACTCGGCAATGCCATCAGAACTACGTTTCTGTCGCAATTGCGGATTTCGGCTTGGCGATGGTGTGCAGGAATACAACGAAACAATTCGCTTCGGAGATCAGCGCGGGCCGCTCGTCGTGGGAGCAGAATCAGCGCCTGCGCCGGTGAAGAGGCGACGGAAGATGAGCGGAATGACGTGGGTGTTCGTCGCGCTGCTGGTTTTCTTCGTCGGGGCCGCTGCTTTTACGGCGATCATCGGTCCGCGGCGCGGCACCCGCACCAACTTCGTGCAAGTTCCATCCGACAGATCTTACGCGGGTGTCAGAGACTGGGATTCGGTCGACAACGGCGTCACTTTCAATGCCGCGAGTCCGCCGGACGGGCCGGCCGATAAAGCGGGGTTAGTAGGCGGTGACATTATTACTACTTTCGATGGTCAGCCTGTTCGCGGTGAAGACGACATGACGCGCCTGCTGACTAAGACTCCGATCGGTAAGACCGTTGACGTTCAGTACCTGCGCGACGGCGAGACGCACACGACGAAGCTCACCACCATTTCAGAGGATCAGCTGGAACGATTGAGCGAGGCGTTTGGCGACCGCGAGGACCGGGCTCAGTTTGGTTACGAAGAACACCGTGCAAAACGGGTCGAGATTCCGGGTACGAAGATGTTTGGTGTCCAGTTGAATCGAGTCTATCCGAGTATGCCGGCAGACATGGCCGGAGTTAAGGAAGGCGACATCGTTATTCAGTTCAACGATATTCCGATCCGGACTCCGGAAGAGTTCCTGCTGCGGGTGCGCCGCGCCGCTCCGTACAGCATGGTGAAGTTGACGGTCATGCGTGCGGGGGAGAAGGTAGAAATTCCGATGAAGATGGGTCGACAGGATTAAGCGGATACGTGTTCGCGGAGTCGCGCTTCCATTTCGAGTCTGGCTTCCTCCCGCTGCATCTCGGTTTCGTCTGCCTCGAAAGCTTCAAACAGCGCATACTGCGTCTGTTCCAGCAGGCGCAGCTCCCACGCCTCGCGGCCGTGACTTGAAGGCCGGGAAAACCAGAGCGCGTCCACCGGCGACTCCCGCACCTCCACAGGACTGAGGAGTTGCGCCTCCTGCGACTGCAACTCGGCTAGCGTAGCCGGCTGCATCAAAGCGCGACGCAGTTCCCACCCGTGCTTGCGATACGTCGCCACCAATTCCATAAACAGATTTGCCTTCTTCATGTTAGCCTTCCCGCGGTTAGTGTTGTAATCTGCAAATCCGTGTTATCTGTGTTTCCTATGAAGGCCCGAATAGCGTATGTTACGGGCTTTATTGTTATTTTAACCATGTCAACCCAAGAAATGACCGCGAACACTACTTTCAGGGAATTGGATTCCACCAAAGATACTAAAGAACCAGCACCTTTTTACGAAGCTCTCGCCAAAGCATTAAAGAAACGCAAAATAAAAGTCGAAAACATCTGTCCCCCGTCGGATCCCGTCGCGCGACGCATTCTCGAGGAATATGGCGCGATTTTCCTCGCCGATAAGAAGGTGGTTCCGCCACCAGTGTGCATCTTTACGAACGAAGCGCAGGTAACCCGTTTCCAGGAGCAGGCAAAGGTTGGGACGGAGTACATGTCATACGACTACGTCGAACTCCAGCCCGCAGCGATGAAACAACTGCTCAAGGCGCGCGAAGAAGCACAAAAGGAAGGCCTCGATATTACGCCGCGAGATGGCGCGGAAGCCGCTCGCCGAAATTATGAAGACAGCGTACGCCTTTGGAATTCACGATTCGAGCCGGCACTCGATTACTGGCTCGGCCAGGGACGTCTAACTGCCGAAGAAGTCGAGCGACTGAAGAGTCTGCCGCTGTCGCAACAAGTCGCGGAAGTGCTCGAACTCGAAAAAAACGGGATTTACTTCAGCAAAGATCTCTCGAAGTCTATTCTTTACTCGATCGCCGCGCCGGGAACTTCGCAACACATCGCGATGCTGGCGTTTGACGTCAACGAGTTTGAGAACCCGCGCATCCGCGAGATCATGGCGAAGCACGGTTGGTTTCAAACTGTTCTCAGCGATCTGCCGCACTTCACTTTCCTTGGTCTGAAAGAAAAGGACCTCCCGAAGCATGGCCTGCGAAATATCGAGGTCAACGGTCAGGTCTTCTGGATACCGAACGTGTCCTCACCGCATCCGGGCATCGATAAGTAAGTTGCAACGGTTAAATAATTTCGTGCTAAACTACAGGGCCTCTTCCCCCAAACCAAGCAAAAGTCGCCCTGCTAATCCGACCTTTTAACCCGACGAGGAAGGTCTATATGGATGTCCCCCAATTTATCGCTGGCAGATTCAGGATTGAACGGGAAATCGGGACCGGCGGCATGGGCACGGTTTACCTCGCGACTCACCTCGGACTCGAACGACCCGTAGCAGTCAAGATCATCAAACGCGAATTCGCGAGCGACGCTGACATCGCCGATCGTTTTCTGCGTGAAGCGCGTACGATGGCGAAGTTGCATCATCCTCACGCCGCGATGATCTTCGACGCCGGCACTCTGCCTGACGGTCGTCACTTCATCGTGATGGAGTTCGTCGAAGGCGAAACACTGTCGCAGAGGCTTGCGCGTGAGGGACGTTTTGATCCGGCGCGCGCCGTCGAGATTGCCACGCAGGTTTGCGACGTGCTCGAGGAGGCACATCGTGTTGGGATCATTCATCGCGACTTGAAACCTTCGAACATACTGCTGGGCAAGCGAGGCGTTTGCGTGCTCGACTTCGGCGTCGCGAAAGTTCTCGCATCGTCAGCGGAGTCGACTGCGACTCACGCCAGCACCGGTTCAGGTCAATTAATCGGTACGCCGCGCTACATGTCTCCCGAACAATGTTTAGGTCAGCGCGTCGGCGCGCGCAGCGATTTATACAGTCTCGGTGTGTTGTTGTACGAAATGCTCGCGGGGCGTCCGCCGTTCATCGATCCGTTGCAATCGGCACTGCTGGTGAAACAGGCAACAATGCCTGCCCCGCCGTTACCAAGATTGCGACAGGACATTCCGCGATCATTGGCGCTGGCGGTCCATTCACTGCTCGCGAAACGGCCGGAGGATCGGCCGCGCACCGCCGCTTCCGCGAAAGCCTTGTTGGAACGCAGTCTGGTCCGACCCGATCGCACGTTGCCGGACATTCAACCGCTGTCGTCGATGGTTGCGGCGTCGACTCCCGGAAACAGCATCATGTTTCGAGTGGGAGCGCCGTTGTTCCTTGTTACGGTGTTCGGTGCGTTACTCGCGTGGGGCTACACCGGACAGAGTGCGTCTGTCGTGCAGCGTATTCCGAAAGAGGCGTTACCGGTGTCGAATGCACAACTGCAAATGACGCCAGCATCGTGGCAGAACGAAGCAACGCGCGAAGTCGCAATGACGACCCCTGAAGAGGTGAAGCAGCCGCCGATCGTCGTCGCCGAACAACTCACGATGGATCAGGCGCGCAAGACGGCCGCGAAGTTTGCCACGGGTTCGATTGGCACGATCGCGGTACTCGACACCGATGCCGGCTCAGCGATCGTCGCTGTTGACCTTCAGCGTCGAACGGGGAAGACGTGCTTCATGCTGCTCGAAAAGCGAAACGGTAAGTATCGCGTCAGCGCGCAGCAGCCACTCGACGGAAACGGGTTCCGGCACGCGACCTGGATCGCCGAACTGGTTGACGCTGATGAAGATGGATTTCAGGAGTTGTTATTTACTGGCAAAGATGCGGAAGAAGGTCGCAACCTGCGGCGGCTCGTGTTGTTTGTGCCGAACGACCGGCGCGCGTATTCAATGCAAATGACCGGCGAGACGACGGCGCAGGGCACGCCTAAGATCCAGTGGCTCTCAAACGCCGCCGGCACTGAAGCAGCCGTCTACCGTACTGTACTCCGTCAAAAGGCGCGGGCGATCGTTTCGAAAAAGAAACAATAGAGCTTGGAGCTTTGTTCTTTGTGCTTTGTTCTTTGTTTCGGTCTCCGAGCTGGCCGCTCATAGTAGATAGGGACAAAGAATAAAGCTCCAAGTACTAAGCTCCAAGTACAAAGTTCAAAGCTCAAAGTCCAAAGTTCCAAGTCCATTTGTGAATTTCCCTCCGGCACGCTACCCTCATACCCCGACATCTATTTGGCGGTCAGAAGAATCGAAAGCCTATCAAACTGCTAAGCGTGGAGTTATCGGTGAAACGTTTCTCGCTCATTTTTGTTCTCCTTTGTTTACTGTTTCCATCAACACTGTTCGCGCAAGTCGTCACGCCGCAGCGAGCGACTCGTCCGGCCCCAACGAAGCCGGTCGAGACGACGCTGGCGCCTGCCGCGCATCTGCCCGAAGCGAAGATAACCAGCCAGGTCCTGCCGAACGGACTTGAAGTCATCATTCTGGAAGACCACTCCATTCCACTCGTCACGATTGAGCTAGCGGTGAAGAATGGATCGTACACTGAGCCACCCGAGTTGAATGGGCTTTCGCACTTGTACGAGCACATGTTCTTCAAACAGAACCGCGCCATCGCCAACGCCGAGGATTACCTGAAAGCCATCGGTCAGATGGGTATCGCCTACAACGGCACAACGCGCGAAGAAGTGGTGGATTACTACTTCACGACGACTAGCCCGAATCTTCGTACGGCGATGCAGTTCATGAAAGACGCGGCGCGTTATCCGCTGTTCGACGATCGCGAATTCGCTCGCGAAAAGGAAGTCGTCATTGGCGAGATCGATCGCAACGAGTCGACCCCATTCTTCTATCTCAGTAAGGAGATGAACAACCGGCTCTTCTACAAGTATCAGAGCCGCAAGAATCCACTCGGCAGTAGAGAAACAGTCGGCGCTGCAACCACTGACATGATGCGTTTGATCCAGCAGCGCTATTACGTGCCGAATAATTCAGCGCTCGTTTTGACCGGCGACGTAAATCCCGCAGAAGTGATGAAGATGGCGCAGGAGTTCTACGGCGACTGGGCGAAGCGCGAGAAGGATCCGTTTGTCGAGTTTCCACTCGTCGAACATCCGCCGCTGACGAAGAGTGAAGGCACTGTAATCGTTCAGCCGGTACAGAATGTAATCATCAGCATCGGCTGGCATGGACCGTCAATCGGCAAGGACAATCCAGCGACTTACGCCGCCGACGTGTTTTCGTTCATCCTTCGTCAACCGAACTCCCGATTCCAGAAGAACCTCGTGGACACGGGATTGGTAGTAGGTGTCGATCTCAGTTACTACACGCAACGCAACGTTGGCCC
>DATJKO010000541.1:0-1753 GCA_035491355.1 Pyrinomonadaceae bacterium | reverse complement strand
ACCAGTTGGACCGTAATGCGCATTTCGTCCTTCGATCGTCGAATGGTCCCTTCCAGCACCGCTTCAATGTTCAACACTCTTCCAATCTCAGGAACGCTGACACCTTTGCCGCGGAAGCCGAACGACGAAGTCGGGGCTGTTACTTGCAGTTTTTCAATGCGACTGAATGCGCGTACGAGCTCATCCGCCAGACCAACGCAATAGTATTCATTCGCCGGATCTGTCGTCAGGTTGGTGAACGGTATGACCGCGATCGAAAACGTTTGCGATAAGTCGCTCTTTGAGGGGTGGGCGACCGGCGCTACGGGGAGAATGACTGTATCGACGTCGTCCGAAAGGCTGCTAAGCAGCAGAGTCCCATCGGTGCGGCAAAACTTTAGCAAGTTCTCCTCGAAGAGCCGGTCGCATTTGGGACATCGCTTCATCACTGTGCGCCTCAAACAAGCCCGAATGTCAAAGGCCTGTGTTCACAGTGAGTCACGATCAAAGGCAGACCAACGCAATTCGGTATTCCTACCTGCTAACGCGCAAAAAAAGCGCGGCGAAGGTCTCTGCTTTCGATTAAATATGTAAGGAACATTGCGGGCCCGCTAAAGGGCCCCTATGCAGCAGCGCGATATTACCGCTTCGAGCGGCAATCCTTAGCCAACTCGTTTATGATGGACTCCCCAAACCGACGACCGACCGACCAAGCGAGGCGTCAGGACGTATACATGCAGTTCATCAATCGTGTCATTTCCCTGCTCCCGATCTCCCTTCTTCTCACACTCATCGTGGCGGGCAGAGTTGATACAGCTCTAGCCCAACAGCAAACTCCGGCTGACGATGTCGTGCGCGTCGATACGGCGCTCGTCCAATCGGCAATCACAGTCGTCGATAAGAAGGGCAAGTTTGTCGAAGGTCTCGATCGCAAAGACTTCGAACTTGTAATCGACGGCAAGCCCCGTGAGATTGGTTTTTTCGAACGCGTAACAGCGGGTAGCGAGCGAGAAGCACAGCTCGCGCAGCGCAACGAACCGCAACCAGCAAAGGCGCGCCAGCCGGAGGACAACTCTACCGTTCGTGGCCGCACAATCATCTTCTTCATCGACGATCTGCACCTTTCGTTGCGCAGTCTGACCACCACGCGCCGGATGATCGCCCACTTTCTCGACACCGAGATCAGCGCCCGGGATTCGGTCGTCATCGCCGATGCGCGCGGACAGATTGGGTTTCTGCAACAGTTCACTAACAACAAGGAAGTGCTCGAGGCGGCACTCGCGCGCGTTACGGTCCAACCAAGCGAAGAACGAACTGCCGGCATGGGCAACGCGCCGATGTCTCAGTTCACCGCGATGACGATCGAAAACAAACCAGACAGCCGGCAAAACAATGTGATGGCTGTTTATGTGGAAGAGTGTCTGAAGCAGAGTGGATCGATGGGCGGCGACCGCCGCACAGCGCTCGCCATGCGCTTCAACTGCGAGAGACTGGTAAGGAGCAACGCGCGCGCCATTCTCACGCAAACTGGTATGGCTACGGAACGAATGTACGACTCGCTCGAAAGTCTCATGCGATCGTCCGCTCGACTGCCGGGACGGAAACTCGTCTTCTTCGTTTCAGATGGTTTTCTCTCTCAAGGTGGACCACTCGGCGACAATCTCTCAAACAGAGTAAGGCAAATCACCGACGCCGCCCAACGTGCTAACGTCGTCATCTACACGATCGATGCGCGAGGACTGGTTTCGGGGACACTCGACGCCACCAACAACCT
>DATJKO010000540.1:0-5148 GCA_035491355.1 Pyrinomonadaceae bacterium | reverse complement strand
TCCAGAAACTGTTTGCGATTGCGCATCTCCGAGTTCGTCCAGTACCAGTGACCCCAGATCACGGCCGCAAACGGTCCCTTGCCGCCAGGAACAACGAGAAAAGCCGGCACAACGCCACCTTTTGGACTCGCGTACGTGATGTCGTAAACCGTTACGTCGCCACGTTTCTGATTGCGGATGATTTTGAGATCGAGCGGTGCCGTCTGGTCATAGTCATAATGCCGGAGCAACTCCGGGTCTTGCGCGAACACGGCCATGCCGGAAATCAGAACCAATACGATTCCGACTAAAAACTTGATAAGCTGAACTCGCATGATCTAGACCTCTGGCGTTGTTATCTCTTTGTGTCTCTCTGGGGAAACAGAATGATAGCCAAACCAGTCTCGCGCGGGAAGGAGGTGATAACGGATGCGACTTACGGAGATGGTGTCGTGTTCTGGTTGAGCGGCGAAGCTTAGCCCGAGCTTACTCGCTCAGGTCTTGAGCGGGCTGCCTAAACAACCTGCCGATCCAAATCTGATTGTCGGTTTCGAAACGGCCGACGACGCGGGAGTATACCGTCTGCGCGACGACCTGGCCTTGGTGCAAACGGTCGACTTCTTTACGCCGATCGTCGACGATCCCTACGACTATGGCCGCATTGCCGCACTCAATTCGATCAACGACGTTTGGGCCATGGCCGGTACGCCGATCACGGCGATGGCGATCACGTGCTTCCCGAAGAAAGGCGTCGATCCGGCAATTCTCGGCGAGATCATGCGTGGCGGACTGGAAACTCTCATCGCGCAAGGCGTGACGCTACTTGGCGGCCACAGCGTCGATAACGAGCAGATCATGTTTGGTTATGCGGTCACGGGCGTGATCGATCCACACAAAGTCGCCACCAATTCAGGCGCTCGACCGGGCGATGCAATCATTCTGACCAAGCCGCTCGGCACCGGTGTGATCTCCACGGGGATCAAGAAGGCCGCAGCCAGCGAGGCGATTGTTGCCGGTTCAGTGGAGACGATGCTGACCCCCGGCAAGCACGCGGCTGAAGCGATGCGGGAGTTTGAAGTCAAAGGTGCGACCGACGTTACAGGATTCGCACTGCTTGGCCACGCGTGGGAGATGGCGTGCGCGAGTAAAGTCACCATCGAGATCAACGCCGGCGCCGTCCCCTTGCTGCACGGCGCTCTCGAACTTGCCGCTGCCGGCATGCTCACCAGCGGCGATAAAACAAACCGTCAGTATTTGGGAGACGACATCGAGGTCAGCGAGGCGGTTGACCAGAACCTGCTGAGGTTGTTCTTCGATCCGCAAACGGCGGGTGGAATGCTGATTTCGATTCCGGAGAGCGCCGCCGCCGCGTTGTTGGCGAGGCTGCGTGAGAATTATCCGACGGCGCGTATAATAGGTCGCGTTCACCCCCGAGGCCCGCGTTCGATCACGATTTCCACGGATTAATCTTGTCTACAGTGAAAGATCTCTACAAGCAGGTTCGCGCGCGCACGATGCAAATCGTAGCGCCGCTCGAGATTGAAGACTACGTCATTCAAACGGCGGAGTTTATGAGCCCGCCGCGTTGGCACATCGGCCACACGTCGTGGTTTTTTGAAACCGTGCTGCAAGCGCACAAGCCGGGTTATCGAAACTATTCCGAAGAGTTTCTTTGGTACTTCAACTCGTACTACGAAGGTTTCGGCCAACGTATTGAGCGTCCGAAGCGCGGCACGAAGTCACGTCCCACAGTTCGCGAAACAGTCGCCTACCGGAACCACATTGACGAGCAGATGCTCGACTTTCTCGAATCTGCCGATGAATCCGTCTTATCCATCGTCCGGCTAGGCCTCGAGCACGAGATGCAACATCAAGAGTTGCTTGTTTACGACATAAAACATCTCCTTAACGACGCCTTCAATGCTCCCGTTAAGCCGCGGCCAAACTCGATCAGCAAAGTCGAAGGTATGGCTGAAATCGAAGGTGGCTTGTTTTGGTTGGGCAACGGGAACACGGACAAAAACGAATTTGCCTGGGACAACGAGAAGCCGGCGCACCAGGTCTTCACTCGCGACTTCGCCATCGACCGCGCGCTCGTCAGCAACGGCGATTACCTCGAATTCATGCGCGAGGGCGGATATGAAAACTTTCGCTGGTGGTTTTCTGAAGGTTGGGAAGCAGTCAACCGCGAACACTGGCGCGCGCCGATGTATTGGGAGCTTCACGACGGCGAGTGGATGATTCGCGACTTCTCCGGTCTTGCCTCCGCCGCGAGCCGAAAAGATGACCCCGTGTCGCACGTCAGTTACTTTGAAGCCGCCGCGTTTGCGCTGTGGGCCGGCAAACGCTTGCCGACGGAAGCTGAATGGGAACGCGCGGCGTGTTATGATGCGCGGCGCAAAACCAGCAACGCATTCCCGTGGGGCAACACGGAACCCGATACCGGCAAATCAAATCTGTTCGAGAACGGCTATTGGTCCGTCGCTCCAATCGGCGCCTTTCCGGAGGGCGCCAACAGTTACGGCTGTCAGCAGATGATCGGCGATGTGTGGGAGTGGACTAGTTCCGATTATGTGCCGTATCCGGGATTCAAGTCGGAGTTCGTTGAATACAACGACAAGTGGTTCGTGAATCAAAAGGTTTTACGCGGCGGTTCGTTTGCCACACCGCAACTGCACATCAGATCGACTTACAGAAACTTCTTTCACGCGCACGAGCGCTGGATGACCTCGGGCTTTCGCTGCGCGCGCGACGTGTAGTGCTGCCACAACCTAAGGAGCCCAAATATGTCCCCAAAACATTCTTCTAAATTCGTGTGCGCAGTGTTGGCGCTCTTTGTTCTATCGGCGCCGATTTCTGCCCAAACGGAGCAACGCGACAGGTCGGCGACGGAAAACAGCGGCGGCTCAGCACCGTCGACTCCGCCTTTCAAGCCCGCACTGATCAATCCTAAGTACACGACGCCGAAATCAGCGGTCGATGCGGCTTACGGCGCGAAGATCGCGGAGTACACGACTGAAAAGTACTTCATGACGGAACTCGTCGATCACTTGCCGGTATCAGACAAAGTGCCGTCGCCGGAAAAGCTGCTGGGCTATGTCGTCGGCACGCCAAACAAGCTGACGTATACGAAAGATCTGTACCGTTACTTCCGCGCACTCGCCGCAGCTTCACCGCGCGTCCGCGTCCTGGTAGCACCGGAGAAGAGTGAAGAGGGACGCGAGCAGTTGCTGATCATGGTGAGCGACGAAGCGAATCTCGCGAAGCTCGACCGCTACAAGGAAATCACCGCGAAACTCGCTGATCCACGAAAGCTCAGCGACACCGAAGCGCACACCCTTATCAGCGAAGGCAAGCCGTTCTATTGGGCGTCCGGATCGATTCACTCGCCGGAAACCGGCTCGCCGGAGATGTTGATGGAGCTGGCATATCGTCTTGCCGTCGAAGATTCGCCGTTTATCGAAGACATCCGCAAGAACATGATCGTGATGATCACGCCGGCGCTGGAAGTTGACGGCCGCGACCGCATGGTCGATCTCTACAACTACCGCAAAGCGAACCCCGGCAAACCGACCCCGCCATTGCTCTACTGGGGCAAGTACGTCGCTCACGACAACAACCGCGACGGTCTCGGTCTGGCGCTCGCACTGACGCGCAACCAGATGCGGACGTTCCTCGAGTATCACCCGACGGTGCTGCACGACCTGCACGAGTCGGTGCCGTATCTCTACACGATGACCGGCACTGGTCCGTACAACGCCTGGCTGGATCCTCTGGCGCTCGACGAGTTTCAAGTGCTCGCGTATCACGAAATCGAGGAGATGACGAAACGGGGCGTGCCGGGAGTTTGGACGCACGGCTTCTACGACGGGTGGGCGCCGAACTACATGCTCTACATCGCCACCGGCCACAATTCAATCGGACGTTTCTACGAGACGTTCGGCAACGGCGGCGCCGACACGCGCGAACGCACGCTCGGTGCGAACCAGACGTCACGCGTTTGGTATCGTCCGAATCCGCCGTTCCCGCGCGTTAACTGGTCGATGCGCAACAACATCAACATGCAGCAGTCGGCCATCCTGTTCGCGATGAACCTCGTTTCCAGGGAACGAGAGCGCTTTCTGAACAACTTCTATCTCAAGAGCAAACGCTCGATCGCCAAGGCGACAAACGAAGGTCCGGCAGCCTACATCATTCCCGGCGACACGCCGCGTCCGGTCGAAGCGGCCGACATGGTGAACCTGATGCGGTTCCAGGGAATTGAAGTACATCGCGCGAACAAGGAGTTTTCGGTTAAGGACCAGAAGTACGCGGCCGGCTCGTACATCGTCCGCATGGATCAGCCGTATTCGCGTATGGCTGACATGCTGCTGGACACGCAGTATTACAACGTCAGCGATCCAGCGCCCTACGACGATACTGGCTGGACGATGGGACCGATGCGCAACGTCAAAACTGTGCGCGTCGTGGACAAGAGCGTGCTCGACGTACCGGCGACCTTGTTAACGGCTGATGCGAAAGTTACCGGCGCACTCAGTGGCCCAGCGAATTCCGTCGCTTACGTTATCAATCACAACACCGACAACACGCTCGCGACGCTCCGCTTCCGCCTGAAAGACGTGAAGATGGGGGCTGCGGAAGACACTTTCAAAGTGGGTGAGCAACAGTTCAACACCGGCTCGTTCATCATCAAGCAGGAAGGGAATCCGGCGAACCTGCGTCAACTGCTCGAACCGGCCGTGACCGAGTTAGGTCTGAAAGTAGTCGGCGTCGACAAGCTGCCAACTGTGAAGACTCATGAGCTGGCCGTGCCGCGCATCGCGATCGTTCACACGTGGACCAACACCCAGAACGAAGGCTGGTTCCGTATCGAGTTTGATCGATTGCAGATCCCGTACACGTACATTTCCGACCACGTGATTCGTAACACGCCGAATTTACGCGAGAAGTTTGACGTGCTGATCTTCCCGCCAGTCGGCGGCAGCGCGCAGACGATCGTCAACGGCATGCCGCAGCGCGGTGATCCGATGCCGTGGAAACAGTCTGACGTAACGCCGAACATGGGCAACTCGCCTGATACGACCAACGATATGCGTGGCGGCATGTTAGTCAGCGGCGTTGCGAACCTCCAGAAGTTCATTGAGGAGGGCGGCCTGTTTATCACGATCG
>DATJKO010000539.1:0-6394 GCA_035491355.1 Pyrinomonadaceae bacterium | reverse complement strand
AAGGCAAACAGTTCACACTGCGACGGCTCGAGTTTGTCGGCAACACGTTCACCCGCGACAACGTGCTGCGCCGCGAAGTGCTCATCAACGAAGGCGATATCTATAACGACGCCTATTGGGAATACTCGGTCGTCAAGCTGAACCAGCTTGGTTACTTCAATCCAATCGATAAAGACAAAGACGTCGATCGCCGCACGAACGACGAAGAAGCGACGGTCGATCTGTCGCTGAAGGTAAGCGAACGCGGACGCCAGCAGATCTCGTTCAACGGCGGCATTTCGGGTATCGGCGGATCGTTCTTCGGTCTCGAGTACTCAACGAACAACTTACTCGGACGCGGTGAGGTGCTGTCGTTCGTGATGGCCGCCGGCAACCGGCAGCGCTCATTCCAGTTCTCGTTTACCGAGCCCTACATCAAAGACAGACCAATCAGCGCCGGCTTCTCGTTATTCGCCTTCTCGCAGAAGTTCTTCGGCGAGGGCACGTTCCTCTCGCAGAACGTCGAGGCGCAGCAGGACCTGCTCAACCAGAATTTCAACTTCCAGGACGTCGACGAGCAGAACCTGTTCACGCGCGACTCGTACGGCGGCTCGATCTACGTCAGCGCGCCGCTTTCGGAGTTCTACCGCAAGCGTCGGTTTACGCAGTTTTCCCGCGTTGGCGCCTCGTACCAGTTATCGCTGTCTTCGGTGAAGGATCCGGAGGGGAACACGGATCCGAGCAGTCAGACCTTTATCCCCGTTATCTACAGGCAGCCGAACATTCTGACGAGCCGCGTCACGACGACGTTCTCGTACGACACGCGAAATGCGAGCATCGATCCGACCAGCGGCCGTGAACTTTCAGCGGCGATAGCGGTCGCAGGACTCCTGGGCGACGTCCGCACGTATCAACCGACGCTCTCGTATACACAGTTTTTCCCGATGCGCCGCAAGAAATCACCGCGGCCTGAAGTCTTCGGCTTCCGCATCATCGCCGGATCGGTCGGCAGCTTTTCGATTACTGATAAAGTCAAAAACGCAAACTCGCTCGCTTTCGTCGACGGTGTCCCAATCTTCGAGCGGTACTTCCTCGGCGACGAGTTCACCATTCGCGGTTACAACGTTCGTTCGATCAGTCCGATTGCGCCGGTCGATACCTTCATCACGTCGCGCAACGTCGTGTTCTCCGCAACCGGCGGGGGCAATGTGGAACCGGTTCCCGGACTTCCGCCGCAGGCTGCGATCACCCTGGGAACATTCACGGGATCCAGCGGCAGCAATGTCGTCCACCTGCCGCGCTCGTTTACGTCGGTTGGTGGTGACACGCAGTTACTCGGAAACTTCGAGTATCGCATTCCGATCATCGGCGACGCTGTGAGTATCGCTGCTTTCGCCGACATTGGCGCCGCCTTTAATATCCGCACTAAGAACGATCAGACGTTTTCCAGCGAATTTATCGCGGACCAGCCGTTCTTATCGACCGTGGGTGTGTTGCCTTGTGCACGTTTTAACCAGAACGTGCCGATCAGCTTGAGTTCGCTGGCACTCTGTACCAACTCGACCCTTGCTGCCTCGCCGTTTCTTAGTCTCGTTGCCCGTGACAATCGCATCGTGAGCCAGGCTGAACTGGAAGCAGCTCAGATCGGCGACGTTAACCCTATAACTTTGCTGCCCCGTGGTTTCCAGCCCGTGTTCCTCCGTGGTGAGGCGCAGACCAACAGCATCGTCCGATTATCTGAAAGTCTGTTTGACAGCATCGGCGATTACCGGTCGAGTTTAGGTATGGAAGTCCGGGTGCAGGTACCTGTCATCAATGTACCTTTTCGGTTGATCTTTGCGTATAATCCGAACGCCCGGCCGAACCAGATCATTGACGGGTTTCCGTTCTTCTTTAACGAAAAAAAGAAAGTCATCCGCTTCAGTGTCGGACGTACTTTTTAATTGTTTAGCCAACCCGCGGTGGCCGGACATACACTAAGCAGATTGCCACTAAGCATTTGTCCAAACCACCCTCAACGTAAGGAGTAGTATTAGAAAGTCATGAAGATAGCTCGTTTTTTTGCTGCGGTCGCCCTGCTGACGACTGTTGCAGTTTTCGCGTCAGCCCAGCAAACACAGAGACCAGCCGCCAGTCCGGCAGCTCCGCCTCAGGCGCCTGCCAACGCAGCCGTACCGGATAGCAAGATGGCCATGATCTATTCGGATGCGTTTTTGGATGCAAAGACTGGGATTGCCAGATTCAACAGTCTGATGAGCACGCTCGAGCGCGAGTTTCAACCGCGCCGCGCCGAATTGCAGAACCTGCAAACGCGCATCAACACCCTGACCAAAGAGATCAACGACACGCAGTCCGTCGCCGATCCAAACGCGATCAGGCAAAAGAGAGAACAACTCGATCAGGCTAATATCGATTACAAGCGAAAGGGCGAAGACGCCGAGCAAGCCTACACCAAGCGCCGGGGGGAGATCTTCCTTCCGTTGCAGCAGGACATCGGCAAAGCACTTGAAGTTTTCGCAAAAGCTCGTGGCATCACCGTGATCGTCGACGGCAGCCAGGTTCCGGTCGTATACGCCGCCGAAACCATCGACATCACTCGTGCTTTCATTAGCGAGTTCAATGCGAAGAACCCGGCGACCGCGGCCGTTACGCCGCCAGCCGCAAACCCATCACAGCCATAAGCCGGTTGTGAACTTCTTAACTTGCCAGGGGCCTCGTAACAGAGGCCCTTGTGCGCAAATACCATGATCAAAAGAGCCCTCTTTCTCAGTTTTCTCCTCCTCGCGTTCGCTGCTTCTGCATTTGCACAACCCGCGGGCGCAAGACCGGCAGCGACTCCCGGTCGCACAACGACTGCCGACCCCCCGGCTCCAGCGCCACAAACCGTCGCCCTGCCAATGAGCAAAATGGCGGTTATCTATACGGACCTGTTCCTGGATGAGAAGACCGGCATTCAGAAGTTCACGATCGTGATCAAACAACTGAACAGCCAGTTCCAGCCGCTTAAAGACGAGCTCACCGCAATGAACAACCGGGCCCAGGCACTCGAGGCGGAAATCAACAAACTCCGCGAGGCGCCTCCGGGAACGCCAATCGACCAAACAGCGTTGCAGACCAAGGTCGATCAACTGGAACAGCTCAAGCGAGAAATTCAGCGCAAAGCTGAGGACGCGCAGAATGCTTACAACAAGCAGCGCAACGTCCTCTTGCAGCCGTTGCAAATGGAAATCGGCAAAGCGCTCGAAGCATTTGCGAAGGCCCGTGGGATCAACGTAATCATCGACGGGGCTCAGGTGCCGCTGCTCTACGCGATTGAGAGCACTGACATCACGCGCGCATTCATCACGGAGTTCAACAGCAAGAATCCGGTGACCGCAGCGACCACGCCGCCAAAGTAGTGGCGAATTGCCAATTGGCAATTGCCAATTCCAAGGGTAGCGATTGAGTTGAACCAATCGGCAATTGGCAATCGGCAATATCTCAGATGGAAACAGTCCTAGATTCCCAGGCAATTCAAAAACTCCTGCCGCATCGCTATCCGTTTCTCCTGGTCGACCGTATCGTGGAGTTGGTCCCCAGGGAACGAATAGTCGGCATCAAGCAAGTCAGCATCAACGAACCGTTTTTCCAGGGCCACTTTCCCGGTGCGCCGGTAATGCCGGGCGTGCTGGTGGTGGAAGCGTTGGCCCAGGTTGGCGCCGTCCTGGCGTTGCGCGAGATTGAGGATCGCGATCAGAAACTGGTCCTCTTTACGGGCATCAAGGAAGCGCGCTTTCGCCGTCCGGTTGTACCCGGCGACACGCTGGTGCTGGAAGTCACTGCTTTGCGCATCGGTTCGCGCGTTCAACGCATGCGAGGTGAAGCGAAAGTCGACGGCCAGTTGGCGGCCGATGCGGAGATCATGAGCATTGTTGCGCCAAGGGACGCGTCGGAACAGACAAATCGGGAATAGATCGATGTCTGCTGCCACTCACCCAACCACTATTCACCCCACAGCCATAGTTAGCCCAACTGCCCGCGTTGGTTACGACTGCTTCATCGGACCGTATTGCACCGTCGGCGGCGAAGTTGAACTCGCTGATAGCGTGCGACTCGAGTCGCATTGCGTCGTGGATGGCCGCACTTTCATTGGCGCTGAAACGCAGGTCTTTCCTTTTGTTTCGATCGGACTCGCGTCGCAGGATCTGAAATACAGAGGCGAACCTTCGGAGACGAGGATCGGACAGCGCAATAAGATCCGTGAATTCGTCACCATTCATCGCGGCACTGCCGGCGGCGGCATGTTGACCAGGATCGGTGACGACTGCTTGATCATGGCCCAGGCGCACATCGCGCACGACTGTTTGATTGGCGACGGTGTGATCATGGCAAACGCCGCCACACTCGCCGGCCACGTCGTGATCGAAGATCGCGCCAACATCGGCGCTTACTCCGGCGTCCACCAGTTTTGCCGCGTCGGAAAAGAAGCTTACGTCGGCGGCTATTCGGTCGTTGTCAAAGACGCGCTGCCCTTTGCTTTGACAGTCGGGAACCACGCGAAGTGCTACGGACTTAACATCACCGGCATGAAGCGTCGCGGTTATCCACGCAGCGCCATCGATGCGCTTCATCATGCTTTTCACCTTCTTCTGTCTTCCAAGCTCAACACCACTCAAGCCGTCGAACGCATTCGCGAAGAGATCAGCGGCTCTCCTGAAGTAACCGACCTTCTTCGCTTTATTGAAGAATCGAGTCGCGGCGTCACGAAATGAAATTCGGATTGATTGCGGGCAACGGGCGGTTCCCTTTCATGGTCGTGGAAGGGGCCAGGGAGCAGGGTGCGCGCATGGTTGTCGCGGCCATTCGTGAAGAGACTGATCCGCAGATCGAACAACTCGCCGAGCGGGTCGAGTGGGTGGGAATCGGTCAGCTCGGGCGCATGATTCGGTTTTTCAAAGACGAAGGTGTCGAGAAGGCGATCATGGCGGGCCAAGTGAAGCACGTGCAGATTTTCAGTCGCGCGGTGCCTGATGCCCGCATGTTGAAAGTGCTGCTGAGATTGCCACGACGGAACACTGATTCACTGATTGGCGCAATCGCCGCGGAGTTGCAGAGTGAAGGAATCGAGTTGATTAATTCCACGCACTTCCTCCAGAAAGACCTCCCGCAAAGCGGGACTCTCACTCGTCGCAAGCCTGACAAACACGAACAAGAAAACATCGAGTACGGGTTGGAGATTGCGCGCGAGATTGCGCGACTCGATCTCGGCCAGACGATCGTCGTTCGCGGGAAGGCGTGCGTGGCCATTGAGGCGATGGAAGGGACTGACGAGACGATTCGACGCGCCGGACAATTGGTTAAGGGACGTCTGACGGTGGTGAAGATTGCCAAGCCGAATCAGGACATGCGGTTTGATGTGCCGGTTGTTGGCGTGCCCACGATTGAAACGATGGTCGAGGCGGGCGCGACCTGCCTCTGCATCACCGCCGGTAAGACGCTGATGTTCGATCGCGAAGGCATGATTCGGTTGGCGAACGATCGCAAGATTGCGATCGTCGCCGTTTGAATCAATTAGCTGCTTGTTTAGTTGTCGACCGGTGGGAGGGCTGCGGCGGTTTGGCTCGCCTTTGGATCGTAAGGAGTGGCCAGATACTTCTTCGCGACTGCCTGGGCGTTGTCGTAATCGATGCCTGACTGCACTGCCTTGTTATATTCAGACACCGCTCGCTGGCGCTCACCCTTCGCATCGTACGCGTTCCCGCGTTTGATGTGGGCCCACACTTCGATCCACGACGGCTTGAGATTACCAATCAGCGACGCCTCGAGATTGTCGAGCGCCTGTTGCCAGTTGCGCTGTTCGAGAAACAGCAAACCGAGATTGTAGTAAACCCATGAATTCGAGCGATCGAGCTTCAGCGCCGCTTCAAACTGCTGTTGCGCCTCGGCGTAAATACCTTCCTTCATCTGCTCGATTCCGCGTCGCGCGATAATCGAAACACGCAAATCGTCCGACATCCGCAGTATCTTATTGTTCGGGTCGACAACCACTTCAATCGGCTGCCCATTCGACTCAAAGTCGAAATCTTCACTGCGGCCTTCGATGCGAACCGTCTTCTGCTGATTATCGCCTTCAGCACGCAGCAGCAACTCGACCGGCATGCGCAACGATTCGAGGTTCTGCTTCACCGTGCCGCGCGCGCGAAACTTTCCAGCGCGCGTGCGGATGATCTGATACTCGACGGTAAACTCCGGCACTCCCGTTCCTTCGACCCACTGTGCGAAGAAGTAACGCAAGTTTTCCTGTGAGATCTTCACCGCCAGTTTTTCGAAATCATCAATCGAGGCGTTTTTGCCGCGATACGTATCGAGATAAGTCGCAAGCAGCCGGTCAAAATTCTCGCGGCCAATCGTCTCGCGCAACATGCGAAAGATCATC
>DATJKO010000538.1:0-12285 GCA_035491355.1 Pyrinomonadaceae bacterium | reverse complement strand
GGTTCTTTCCCTGCTTGACCTTGCAGTAACCGACCTTCACCCACGCATCAGCGCGCTTTGGATTCCTATTGACGGCATTCTCAAAATATCCGACTGCGCTGTCGTAATTACCGAGCCACATAGATTCGAGGCCGTTGCGATATGCCGACTCAGCCACGTCGGTCTTCGGCTTCGTTCCAATCTCCGATAACGGTCGCACGGCGCCCGCGCGCAGCTCACCGACACGCGCCGCCGCGATCGCGAGATTAATGTTCTGTCCATTCGTGACTTTCACCGTCACTACTCCCAACACCTGTCCTTTCAGATTGAAAACAGGACTGCCGCTGTTACCGTGCGAGATCGGCGCGGTGATCTGAATGATTCGATAACTGTTCGGTACTTCGCGCACCGCCGAAACGATGCCGTTGCTGACTGAGCCTTCGAGCTTCAGCGGATTACCGATGACGAAGATCGTCTCGCCTTCGTCGGGCAGTTCGATGGCGAGTTCACTGCTGCGGCCGCGCTCGAGCGGCATGTCGACGTTCAGCAGTGCCAGATCTCCTTCCTCATCGACGGCCAACGTTCCAGTTACGGGAAACACCTTGCCTTTGCCGTCGAGCGTCTTGATCTCAGCGCGCGCAGCACCGCGAACAACGTGCAGGTTGGTTACGACTTGTCCGGGTTTCAGGAAGAAGCCACTACCGGTCATCAAGGCTTCGCCGTTCGCGTCGTACGTGGCAATGGCCACCACGGCTGGCTTTACGCGTTTTACGAGCGAAGGAAGAGAGTCATCCGCACGGGCGGCAACAGTGCTGATTAGAAGGATCAGCAGAATGGGGAAGAAACGGGGGTACGTTCTCTTGGTCATGTCGTCAGTTCCAGGGCGAAAACGAAGACTTTAGGCCGTCGAAGGAGAATCGAAGGCGGGGGATCGTCGTTAGTTGGAAAAGAAGTTGAGGCTCGAAGAGAGCCTCCGTCGGGTGAGACATCTTAGATCAACTTACGTTAAACGAGGTAGCGTTTTATCTCGGGACAAAAAAGAGGGCCGCCCCCAACGGACAGCCCCAAAGAAAAATCAATCGTAATGCGAGTTACTACGGAACGATGTGAATATGCGCAACACCCGGTCCCACAGGCGAAGCACCAATCGCGGATTCCATCGTGATTAGAAGACCAAAGTCCGGCATTATAGTTTCCGTCTTGATCTGGGCTTCGTTACGGTTTCCCGTCGTTACGACTTCACCGAGTTTCATGTATTCACCGTTTGCTCCGACCGCCCAGGCTACGAATTTCTGCCCAGCAGGAGCTTCCTTCAGATCGTGGAATTTCAACTCCACCTTAGTCGGCGCGCCTTTCTCAGGCGTGATGAAAACATTCGCGCGCGCACCGGACATTGCTCCACTGAAGTCGACTTTGATTTTGGTGTCGTCGCCTTTCTTGAAGCCGGGAACGCCGAGCAGCGGCGCGGTATATTGCGTTGCTACTACACCACCCGGAGCCGCTGTTACGGTTGCCGTCGGCGCCGTCACGGCCCCCACGTTTTCACCCGAAGCGCTGCGGGTCACCGGTATCACCGCGAAACCCTGCGGCACTGCACTCCTGAAAAACACGCGAGTGTTCGGATCGTAGGCCGTTAAGGCAGCTTCCGGAGAAGCAACCAACATGAATTTCGTAAGCGGCGTTGTCGTCGCCAATGTTCCCGTACCGTTGGTGATCGCGACTGGACCGAGAGCGGTTACTGCTCCGGTATCGTCGATTGCATAAAGCGTCAGCGCCGTCAGATCCGCGGGGACGTTCGCCAGATTCAGTTTGATCCTGGTGCCATCGTCGTCGCGCAGAATCGTGGCCACGCCGGTTGCGGTCGTGTTCACGGGATTGAGTGTGACGGTAACTTCTTTCTTCGCTGGATACTCAATTATCGTGTAACTGCCATCGGGGTTTTGCACGGTCTTGGTAACGGTGGTTTGCGTTGTTTGCGCCAGAGCGACTGCGGCTAATGCAAGAATCAGAGTCACGGCCGCTATGAAGCTCAAACCATGCTTTCTCATCAGTTGTACCTCCCTTGTGTTTAATCAATCGCGATTAATTGTCGACTGGGGGAACTGTGTCGGGGAGACGCTGGTCAGGCGTATTCACCAAGGAGAGTCGGCAACATTTATGCCAGTTTGATGAGGCAGGTAATGACGAGCACGCGTGAGGTGCGTGCGAAACAGAACAATACAGGGCTGTCTTAAATCAGTGTTTTAGTAGGCCTTCAACTCGGCGATCGCCTTCGCAACGTCTGAAGATTGCGGAAGTATTGCATCCTCGAGTTGTGGCGCGTATGCCACGAAAGTGTCGAGCGCGCAAACGCGGCGAACCGGCGCATCGAGTTCGAGGAACAACTCGTCAGCAATGCGCGCGGCGATCTCCGCGCCGTAGCCGAACGACTGCGAATCCTCGTGAGCGACGATCACGCGGTTCGTCTTCTTCACTGACTCGACGATGGCGTTCCAGTCGTAAGGAACCAGACTTCGCAGGTCGATCACTTCGACGCTCGTACCTTCCTGTTCGGCTTGCCTGGCGGCAACGAGCGAGCGTTGGACCAGCGCGCCATACGTGACGATCGTCAGATCTTTTCCTTCGCGCACTTTCTTCGCTTTACCGAACGGGATCATGAAGTCGTCCGGAGGATACGCCGACTTGTTGTACGCCTGGCGATAGAGATGTTTGTGCTCGAGGAACAGCACTGGATCGTCGGAACGAATCGCAGTGCGCAGCAGCCCATTTGCGTCCAGCGCGTTCGATGGATAGATGACGCGCAGACCGGGAATCTGCGTGAACGTCGAGA
This sequence comes from Pyrinomonadaceae bacterium, assembly GCA_035491355.1. Classification (GTDB taxonomy): domain Bacteria; phylum Acidobacteriota; class Blastocatellia; order Pyrinomonadales; family Pyrinomonadaceae; genus PSRF01. Next base: position 9,476 of record DATJKO010000538.1, on the reverse strand, counting down.
CTCCTGATTGCGAGTGATAAACGGCGCCGCCTTTCAGATAACCACCAATCGGCACGCGAATCACCATCGGGGCTTTCCAATCGTTGCCCGAACGCCAGCGCAGCAGCGCCAGCTCGTTGCGAATCTGGTGCATGGCGGGCCAGATGTAGTCGAAGAACTGAATCTCGACGACTGGTTTCATCCCGCGAGTGGCCATGCCGATCGCGCGGCCGACGATGTTTGCTTCAGCCAACGGCGAGTTGAAAACGCGATTACCGCCAAACTTCCTTTGCAGGTTCGCGGTGACTTTGAATACGCCGCCTTTGCCTTTGACGACGTTGAGAAACTGTTCGCGCGAACAGTCAGCGACGTCCTCGCCAAAAACAACGATGCGCGGATCGCGTTCCATCTCGGTGTGGAGCGTGCGATTGATCAGATCGACCATCGTGCCCGGATTGCCTGACAGTTCAGCGCCTTCTTCGTTGTCGAACTCTTTCGCAGTGGGATCGACGTCGGATGAAAACACGAAGTTCGTCGCCGTTTCCGGAGCAGGTTGCGCGGCTGCCAGTGCTTTGTCGGCGGCCTCGTTCACTTCGCGATCGACTTCGTCTTTGATCTTTTGCAGTCCGGCCTGATCGATAACCCCTTCGCCGATCAGCAGCGCGCCAAAACGTTTGACGGGATCGCGTTCCGCGTCGCCAGTTCGTTCCTCATCGGACCGATAGAGTTTTTCGTCGTCGGACAGCGAGTGCGAATAAGGACGGATCACTTTCGCGTGGACCAGCGCAGGTCCCTGGCGGCGGCGCGCGTAATCAACCGCCCGGCGCATGGTTTCCAGCGACTCAATCGGATCGGTGCCGTCGCAGCGTTGCACGTAGAGTGACGGGAAGTTCTCGACAAGCCGCGACACATCGCCGCCGGCGGTTTGCACTTCCACCGGGACGCTGATTGCGTAGCCGTTGTCTTCAACGAGGAACACCACCGGCAGCTTGAGATTGGACGCGGTGTTCAGCGCTTCCCAGAATTCACCCTCGCTCGTCGTGCCTTCGCCTAATGAAACGTACGTGACTTCGTCTTCGTGAAAACTCTTGATCCGTTCTTTCAACTCGGGCACTAACCCGCAGCGATAGCTCGCTTCCGCGCAACCGACTGCCTGAAGTAACTGCGTTCCGGTCGGCGACGACTGCGAAACGATGTTGAGATCTTTGTGTCCCCAGTGCGAGGGCATCTGGCGCCCGTGTGAGTTGGGATCTGCTTCAGCGCCGACAGCGGACAGAAACTGTTCGAGCGGCGTCATTCCCAACTGCAAGCAAAGAGCGCGGTCGCGGTAGTACGGATAGAACCAGTCGTAACCGGGCTTGAGCACGACTCCGGCAGCGACGAGCACCGCCTCATGACCTGCTCCGCTGATCTGAAAGAAGATCTTGTTCTGTCCCTTGAGCTGGATTTCTTTGTCGTCGATGCGACGCGAGAGATACATCGTGCGATACATCTCGCGCAGCAACTTGCTGTCGGGCAGATCGCCGGCTTTCGACGTCTGGGGCACGGCTTTGGTTGGTACGACGTGCGGTGTCGCTGGTCGCGAGACGGGTTCCACAGGCGCAGGCGTCGAAGCACTCGAGAGTTCTTCGACCTTCGCGACTTCCGGTTCGTCGCGTTGCGGGCCAGTTGCCGCCGCCGGCGCGCCCGAGGTGGTTTTCGGTACCAGCTTTAGTACTTTGGTATCAGTCTTCATAATTGCCAGCCAGGGTCATGCGATACTCTTCCGCCATTCCGGGATGTCCGTGGCGTTGCGCAGTTTCGATACCGCGCTGGTAAGCATCGCGCGCTTTGTCTCTTTGGCCTGTTCGTTCATAGGCGCCGGCCAACATGCCGAAGGCGTTTCCCTCGTCGTCCGCAGCCTCCAAATAACGATTGAGAGTTGCGATCAACTCTTCGTCGCGTCCGGCTTTTTCGTATTCCTTGGCGAGCCCAAACAGCACCATTGTGTTGGCGGGGTCGCTGGCGAGCATTTGCTCGAAGATTTGGATGCGTGATGCGGTCATTTGCCGATGATTAGTTTCGCGATGGTCTGTAACTGCATGTTCGACGTGCCTTCGTAAATGGCGCCGATCTTCGAATCGCGCCAGTATTTCTCAACCGGATAATCTTTCACATAGCCATAGCCGCCGTAGAGTTCGATCGCTCTTGAACTCACTCGCTCGGCAACGCGCGACGAGTAAAGTTTCGCCATCGCTGCTTCCTTGACGAAGTTGACTCCGGCGTCTTTCATGCGCGCTGCGTTGTAGACCATCAAACGCGCGGCTTCCAGTTCGGTGGCCATCTCGGCGAGTTGAAACTGCACGCCCTGGAACTGATTGATCGCCTTGCCAAACTGCTGACGTTCACCGGTGTAAGCTAGTGCGCTTTCGAGCGCACCCTGCGCGATGCCAATCATCTGCGCGCCGATTCCGATGCGGCCTTCGTTCAGCGTCTCGATCGAAATCTTGTAACCCTTACCCGCTTCGCCGAGCACGTTCTCTTTCGGCACTTTGCAGTCTTCGAGGATCAACTCAACCGTCGACGAAGCGCGGATGCCGAGTTTGTTTTCCTTCTTGCCGACTGAAAAACCAGGGAAGCTCTTTTCAACGACGAAAGCCGTGATGCCGCGATAACCGGCTTCGGGATTCGCGTTCGCGAAGAGCACGAAGATCTCGGCCTCGATGCCGTTTGTGATCCAGAGTTTGCGACCGTTGAGGACGTAGTGATCGCCGGCGTCGACAGCGCGCGTTTGCATCGCGAAGGCGTCGGAACCTGAACCGGGCTCGCTCAGAGCGTAGGCGCCGACATGCTCGCTGGCCAGTCGCGTCAGGTAGGTCTGTTTCTGTTGGTCTGTGCCCCAGCGGATGAACGCGTTATTGACGAGCGTGTTCTGCACGTCAACGAAAACGCCGACCGACGCGTCAACGCGCGACAGTTCTTCGACCGCGAGAATCGCGGTGAAAAAGTTCGCGCCTGCGCCGCCAAACTCTTCCGGCGTTTCGATACCCATCAAGCCAAGGTCGAAACATTGTTTGATGATCGCGGGATCGAGTTTGGCAGTTTCGTCCATGTGCTCGACGCGGGGGCGCAACTCGCCCTCGGCAAATTCGCGCACGCTGGAGCGAAACATCGACTCGTCTTCAGAAAGGGTTGTAAGCGGGCTTGTGGAGAATTGCGCCATGGCTGTTTGAGATTGACTCATTAGTGTAGTGCTCGCGGTGTCTGTTTCAATGAACATAGCATCATAATCAAGCCAAAACGAAAAAGGCAAAAGGGCGTAGTCCTTAGATCTTGGTGCTTTGTACTTTGTGCGTCGTACTTGGTGCTTTGTACTTTGTACTTTGTTCGCAATTTCGAGCTACGCGTTTAGAATTGACCGTTAGCTTGCGAACAAAGAACAAAGAACAAAGAACAAAGCACCAAGCACAAAGCACCAAGCATAAAGATCCAAGTTCAAAAAGGACGCGGCATGCCTGTTGCCGAAAGAACGAGTCACTGTAGTTCGAAATGTTGATGCCCGCAGACAAACAGAAACCCAATCCAGTTGAGCCGCGAACCCGAAGCAGGAGATTCGCGCCACTTGGAATCATATTCGGTCTGCTGGGACTGCTCCTCTTCATCTATTTCGTCAGGAGCGCCGGTGTCGGCGAAATTCTGAACGGCATTCAGCGACTCGGCGTCGGTTTTCTCCTGATTCTCGCCATTTCGAGTTTGCGTTACATCGCGCGCGCGTGGGCCTGGACACGTTGCGTCGAGGCGCCTTACCGCTTGCCGTTTCGCAATGCGTTCGCGGCGCGAATCATGGGCGACGCGCTCGGCAACATCATTCCGTTCCTCAGTGTTGCTGTTAGCGAACCTTCGAAGGGTGTGTTTGTGAAAGACAAAGTGCCGTTGATGGTTGGGCTGCCGGCGCTCGCGATCGAGAACATTTTCTACGCGCTGTCGGTCGCCCTCTTCATCTTCTTCGGCACGACGACGCTGCTGCTCAGTTTCACGCTGCCGAAGGCTTTGCGATACGCGAGCATCGGAACGGTCTGCGTGACGCTCGTGATTGTGCCGCTTATCTATTTACTGATTCGCAAGCAGGCGCAGTTTATCAGCGGCACGTTGGGATTTCTCGCGCGACGCAGCGTTGCACCAAAGTTCATGACGCGAATCAAGCCGCGGGCGCAGACGTTGGAAGAAAGGGTTTACGGTTTCTACGAACGAAATCAGCGACGGTTCTTATCAATCTTCGCACTGGATCTTTGTTTTCATCTGGCAGGCGTGCTCGAGATTTACACCACGTTGTCGTTCATCAGTCCGGTTGCGCCGACGCTGACGCAGGCGTTTATTCTCGAGTCAGTGAACCGGATCATCAATGTGGCGTTCAAGTTTGTGCCGTTGCGTGCGGGTGTTGATGAAGGAGGGACTGGACAGGTTTCGAAAGTGCTCGGAATCGGCCGCGACATCGGTGTGACGCTGGCCATCGTGCGCAAGGGACGGGACATTTTCTGGAGCGCTATCGGCGTCGCGCTGATCTGGAGGCGCGGACTCTCGCTGCGTAACTTGTCTGAGGAAGCCGCGACTGATCTATCCCAACCCGTCGCTGCAAGTGAATGAAATTACTCGTACGCGAGCGCGCTCACTGCATCGAGATTTGAAGCGCGCCACGCGGGATAAAGCGCACCAAGCACTCCGCCAACGATGCCTATCGCGGCCGCCACCAGCGCCCACTGCCAACTGTATTCAAACACCAGCCCGTAAGTCTTCTGAATGAAGTAACCCGCGACGAACGACAGGATGAAGCCAGCGATCAGTCCGATGATACTGATCAGTATCGCTTCCTTCTCGATCACGCCGACGATATAAGCCCGCGACGCACCCATCGCTTTCAGAATCCCGATCTCGCGCGTACGTTCCGTGATCGTCGTGTACATCGCGAGCATCACCACGAGCGCGCTCACCACCGCCGCCAATCCTACGAGCACGCGCAAGAACACACCCAGATACGGAATGTTCTTCTCAAAACTTGTGAACACTTCTCGTGTGATTTGAATCCGGTTCCCTGGTAACTCCTGATTAATGCGCGCGGCCATCTGCTCAACCTGATCCGGATTGCGCAGTTTCAAAAAGATGAAGGTACATTTCCCTTCCACTTCGAGCGCTTTCTGGAGACCCTCGAGCGTCAATTTCACGCGCGCGCCGGATTCGGGCGAATAGATTCCGACAACCCGAAAGTCGTCCGTTCCCAACGGCTTCATTAGATCGCCAACATGGAGGTTGCTGTTGCGCGCCTTGATCGCGTCAATTACCACTTCGTTCAGTCCCTGCGGACCACGACCCTCGACCATGTTGAGTCCGTTCAGACGCGAGTAAGCCTCCCAATTAACACCGTCGATCTGTTCGAAGCCGAAGCCTTTAGATCCCTGGAAAAAGTGTCGGATGACCGGCTGCGCATCTTCCACGCCGTCGATTGCTTTCAAACGGTCGACATAGCGCGTGTCGAGGTTTGCGGTAGTCGATGTCAGTTGGACCGCACCCGGACGCATGAACATCAGTTCGTATCGCACGTTGCTCGCCCGGCGCTGGAGGTCATTCGACATACCGCGCGCGAGGCCGGTGAACAGCATTACGAGGCTGACGCCGAGCGCAATTCCCGCCACGCTGACGAGAGTTCGAATTGGACGTTGACGAATATTCGAAGTAACTAAGTTATCCATTTGCAATCAAGTTCCGGCAGTGTCCGAGTCGCTACTACCTTAAGCGATTTTGGTCTAAGCTAACAAACAGCCGGGGCACGGTAGTTGAAAAGAAACTCGGCCGTGGCTGTTAACCATTAAGCAAATGAAGAACCGAAAACTCGCGCCTCTCATTCAATCGCTGACAATCCTCGTCTTTCTTCTCGTCATCGTTTTTGTTGCGCACAGCTTTGTGCCCGAGCGGGTACAGATAACGATCCTCGGCACGACCGATCTGCACGGCAACATCAACCCGATCGACTATTACACCAACAAACCCGACAACCGCGGGTTCGCCAAAGTCGCGACCCTCATCAAACGCATTCGCAAGGAGCAACCAAACACTCTGCTCATCGACTCAGGCGACACGATCCAGGGCTCGCCGCTCGAATCCTTCCACAGTCGCAAGAACAACATGCGAACGGATCCGATGATGCTCGTGATGAATGCGCTGAACTACGACGCGATGGCGGTGGGGAATCACGAGTACAACTTTGGACTCAAGGTGTTGGAGAAAGCGCGTGGCGAAGCGAAGTTTCCCTGGCTTTCAGGAAACACTTACGAGAAGGGAACCGAGCGCACTCATTACAAGCCATACATCGTGAAGGACGTGGCCGGAGTGAAGATCGGGATTTTGGGATTGACAACGCCGGGTATTCCGTACTGGGACAATCCGCCGAACTACGCCGGTTTGGAGTTTCGCGATCCGGTGGCCGAGGCGCGCAAATGGGTTGAAACGTTGCGCACGAAAGAGAAAGTGGACGTCGTTGTTATAGCGATGCACATGGGGCTCGGCGAAGACCTGCGGACTGGTGAAGCGAGTCCCGGGCAGATACCACACGAAAACGAAGCGATCTCGATCGCGAAAGAAGTGCCCGGAGTGGACGTCATTTTCATGGGCCACACGCATCGCGAGGTCTCTTCGTTGTACGTCAACGGCGTTCTCCTCACGCAAGCAAACCACTGGGGCCGGCATCTCGCTCGCGCGGATCTGTATCTGCAAAAGGAGCCGACTGGCTGGCGCGTATACGCCAAGTCGGCGCGCACGCTACCGACGGATGATCGAGTCGAACCTGATGTAGAAGTGGTGAAACTTGCCGAGCCTTACGATCGCCAAACGCAGCAGTGGCTCGAACGCGTCGTGGCGCAGTCGCCTGAGGATCTGACCGCGGAAGACGCGCGCTTTCGCGACACAGCAATTCTCGATCTGATTCAGAAGGTCCAACTGGAAGCCGGCAAGGCCGACGTGTCGATGGTCGCGAGTTTCAATCAACAGGCCCGGATCGATAAAGGACCGGTCACAGTGCGAGACGTCACGGAGCTCTACGTCTACGAAAATACGCTGGCCGTCCTGGAAGTCACGGGCCAGCAACTCAAAGACGCGCTGGAACACTCGGCGAAGTACTACAACACTTATGAAGCGGGCAAAACGCCCCGCGAATTGATCAACGATAAGATTCCGGCTTACAACTTCGATATCGCTGAAGGCGTGACTTACGACCTCGACATTTCGAAACCAATCGGCAGTCGCATCCAGAACCTTCGTTTTAAAGGCCAGCCGCTGTCGATGACGCGCAAGCTTCGTTTGGCGACCAATAATTATCGGGTCAATGGCGGTGGCGGGTACACGATGTACAAAAATGCCCCAGTTGTTTATCGGTCGGGCGAGGAGATTCGCGAGTTGATGGTCGACTGGATGGAACGAAACAAGACCATCCCCACGAAACCGAATAACAACTGGCGCATAGTGCCTTAACGACCAAAAAGAAAAACAAAGCGGCAAAGAGCGGAGGATCTTTTTCTGCCGCTTTGTTTTTTGAGCGGGCGGGGGTGAGAAGTATTGTCCTAGGTTTGTTCATGAACAACCCGTCAGCTGTTGGTCATGAACCCCGCCCTCATTCCCCTTCAGAAGTGAACCCCTTGGTTCGTTGTTATCCTCTAACGCGGGAAGCCAGCGAAGATTCCCTCAAATATTTTTTTTGGTGCTAGAATCTTCGGCAACAACGGACCCTGAAGTGATCGCCCACTTCATCACCACCATCTTTCGACAGAAAGAGATATCGAATGGCGACTCGTTCGTCTGAAGGCATCACTCAACTACTCAAGAAATGGAGTAACGGTGATGCGAAGGCCCTGGATCAGTTGATGCCACTGGTCTATGACGAACTGCATCGCCTCGCTGAGGCCTACCTCCGCCGCGAACGCCGCGAACACACTCTGCAACCGACGGCGCTGGTCAACGAGCTGTTTCTGAAGTTTTTCGATCAGAACAGTATGAGCTGGCAGAACCGTGCGCAGTTCTTCGGCATCGCGGCGCAGCTGATGCGACGCATCCTGGTAGACCACGCACGGGCGCATTACTCAGCCAAGCGGGGTGGCGATCGATTCGCCGTGTCGTTGAAAGACGTGGCGGCGTTCGGCGCTCAGCCTGACGCAGATCTGCTCGCCCTCCACGATGTTCTCAACCGTCTGGAAGAGATCGACCCGACCCAGGGCCGCATTGTAGAGCTGCGCTTCTTTGGTGGTCTAACCATTAAGGAGACCGCCGAGGTGATGCGCATCTCGCACGCGACGGTCGAGCGTGAATGGAGAACGGCCAAAGCCTTCCTGAAGCGGGAACTTAACCGGGTCGCGAATTCTTCGTGAGGGATTTAGACTGGAAATCTCGCGTTATAAGGCAGAAAGCGTTGCAATTTTAACCCTCAAGAATTGACATGATCACCCATGACAGATGGCAACGAATAAAAGAGATCTTCCAATCCGCCCAGGAAAAAACACCTGCCGAGCGCTTAGACTTTCTCAACCAGGTTTGCGGTGACGACAAGTCAATCCGCGAAGAAGTCGAGGCTTTATTAACTGCAGACGATAGTAACGACGACTTCCTGAGTGCGCCCGCGTACGAGTTCGCCGCCGGCATGTTGTCCGACGAGGAGCCGGGGGTGAGTGAGTTTGCCAACGGTCAAAAAGTTGGACGCTACACGATCCTCTGTCCGTTGGGTGCCGGCGGCATGGGCCAGATTTATCTGGCCCAGGATGAGCAACTGGGCCGCAAGATCGCCTTGAAGATGATTGCCCGCGCGTTTGCGACCGAACCGCGCCGGGTGCTTCGTTTCCAACAGGAAGCCCGTGCAGCCTCAGCCCTGAACCATCCCAACGTCTGCGTGATCCACGAGACCGGAGTGACCGAGAACAACCGGCACTTCATCGCGATGGAGTACATCCAGGGGATCACGTTGCGCGACAAGCTGAGTCGTGAGCCGATCTCGCCGCTCGAAGCGTTGCACATTGCGCGTCAGGTCGCGGATGCGCTCGGCGCCGCGCATGCCGCGGGCATCGTGCATCGCGATATCAAACCGGAAAACATCATGCTGCGGCCGGACGGTTACGTGAAGGTGCTGGACTTTGGTCTCGCTAAACTGACAGAGGTACTGCCGGAAGAGCCCGAACCCACACCGCGAGGGGCAGCGCGCGAAGTGTCAACGACTGTACGCACGGAAGCAGGCACGTTAATGGGGACTGTGAAATACATGTCGCCCGAGCAGTTGCGCGAACTGGAGTTGGACGAACGGACCGACATCTGGAGCCTGGGCGTGGTGATGTATGAGATGTTGACGCGGACCACGCCGTTCGAGGCGCGCACGCCGAACGGTACGATCGCTTCGATCGTTGCCCAGCACCCGCCGGCGCTTGAGTTGTCAGAAGAACTGCCCGTTCGCTTTCGCGAGATCATCGAAAAAGCGATCGACAAGGATCGTG
>DATJKO010000537.1:0-2905 GCA_035491355.1 Pyrinomonadaceae bacterium | reverse complement strand
TTGCGAGTCCGTCTGGCGCGCGGCTTCGAGCGCGCGATACTTGTCGAACAGCACGCGCTCGTGTGCGACGTGCTGATCGATCAAGAGCAAGCCCTGATCGTCGGTGGCAATGATGAAGCTCTCATCGAGTTGGCCCAGCGGGCGGATGTTCGACGAAAGTGATTCCGGTTCGACTTCACGCGTGAACTTCTCGGCTGACGGTACTGGCGGCACTGTCGACACTGGCGGAACAACAGCTTGAACGGATTGTGTCTGTACAACCATCGCCGCGACGTCACGCGCAATCTCATCACCGGATGGTGGTACGTATTCGATTCGTGGTTGCGGTTCGTACTCGATGCGTGGTTGTGGTGTTGGTGCAGCTGCGGGCGTCGGTAGGTATTCGGTTCGCGGTTGTGGTTGAGGTGGAGGAGTGTACGCAGCGCTGGCGAGTGCGTTCCGGACCGCTTCTCGCACCGCATCCGCAACCGCAGCCTGACGTCGAAACCGCACTTCCGTCTTCGCCGGGTGCACGTTCACGTCAACCTCTTCCAACGGCGTCTCGATGAACAATAACGCCGCTGGATACACACCGTGCGGCAGGATCGAACGATAACCTTCCGACAGCGACCGTCCAATCATTCGATCGCGCACGAACCGTCGATTCACAAACAAATACTGCGAATCGCGCGAAGTACGGCGATCGCGCGGCGCGGAAACGAACCCGGTCACGCGCGCCACCTCTCCGTGCCCGCCATTCACTTCCAACAGGTTCTCGAGAAAATCACCGCCAAAAATCTGGTACGCCCGTTCGCGCAGATCTTTCGCCGGCGCCGCTCGCAACGCTTCCCTGCCGTTGTTTACAAACGTGAACGCGATTTCGGGATGGGCCAACGCATAGTGCGTCACGAGATTTGTGAGGTGAAACGTCTCCGTCGCTTCCGCCCGCAGAAACTTCCGGCGCGCCGGTATGTTGAAAAACAGATCGCGAACAGCGATCGTGGTCCCACGCGGATGTGCCGCATCTTTCACGTCGCGCATGCGTCCGCCATCGATCGTGACCCGCGTCGCTGACGCAGCGCCTTCCGTACACGTCGTCAATTCAATTTTCGCCACCGAAGCGATCGACGCCAGTGCTTCTCCGCGAAAACCAAGCGTACTAATCGACGCGAGGTCTTCAGCGGCGTGGATCTTCGACGTCGCATGACGTTCGAACGCGAGCACTGCATCGTCGCGGACCATGCCTTCACCGTCGTCAGCGACTTTCAGCAAACGACGTCCGCCCGCTTCGATTTCGATCGTGATACGCGTAGCGCCGGCGTCGATTGAATTCTCGACCAGCTCCTTGGCTACTGACGCCGGACGTTCAACGACTTCGCCGGCAGCGATCTGATTGGCGACGTGGTCTGCGAGGACTCGAATTTTCGACATTCGTTTTGTACTTTGAGCTTTGTACTTTGTGCTTTGTACTTAGTACTTCGTTCTTTGTTCGCCTGCTGATCGGCTAAAAGTGAACTCGACTCCTGAATAAGCGAACAAAGTACTAAGCACAAAGTACTAAGTACTAAGTACTAAGTACAACGAGCAAAGCTCAAAGATAGACTACCTCATGATCATTAGAACCTAAGTTAATAGCGTTGTAGATCCACTCAATCACGTACGTGCCGTGGCGGGCCAGCAACGAAGTGATGTTGATGTGACGTTCCTGCAAGTCTTTGTTCGGGTAAAGCTGATCGGCGGCCCGTTGTAGTTGCCGGTGGGCGGCTTCGTCACGGGTCATTTGCGCGCGCACAAAACGCGTGCGCAATCCATCGAGTTGATACTGGATCTTCTTGCGGCCGGTTTCGAGGGCACTCGCCAGGTTTGGATCGATCGCCTGGAGTTCGCCTTTCAAACGATCGAGTTCGCTGTTGACGTTCCGTTCGGTGTCGTCGAAATGTCGTGCAGTACTCGCGCCGAGATGCTCTTCGACAACGCGCTTCGTTACCGGTTCGAGGCCTTCGAAGAAATCCGCGAGCGTCAGTCCGTATCTTTCGAGCACGCGACCGGTGTGACGTTCGACCATCGTGAGACTCGAACGCGGCAGGATCGGCGTCGCCGGACGCTCGAGCACGCGATAGACTTCGGCGGTCTGCGCGAAGTAGGCGATCTCCGCGGCGCCTCCGTAGTAAGCGATCGTCGGCAGCAGGTAATCCTGAACCACGGCGCGCAACGTTACGTTCGGACTGAATCGATGCGGCTCTTTGAGCGCCAAACCAGCAAGCTCTTCGAGCGAGTACTGCCTATCGCTGTCTTTTGTCTGGTACTTTCCGTTCTCGAGACGAAGCAGTGCGCGTCGCGCGCCACCCTCGTCATGCAGAAACAGCGGAAACGAATTTGACGTCGCGAGCACCTGCGCGTGATAGCCGGCACTTTCCAACTCGCGGCTGCGCTGCTCGACTGCGGTCGCAATCTCGGGCGCCTGAAGAACAGCGGCTGCGTAAAGCGGGGCGGAAAGTTCCTTCAACTCGGGATCGAGCGGATCGAGGAAGATTAAACCGTAGCGGCCCAGCAAGGCGGTCATCATGGTTGCGAAGTTCTCGGCGTAACCGCGACCGGGCTGCGACGCGCTTCGCACCAGCGCCTTCATATCGTCGGCAAACTCAGAATTCGGCAACAACTCAAAAAGCTGATCGACGATTGCGTTGATCGAAACGTCCAGCACGACGCGTCCTACCGGTTGACCTTCACGATGCAGATCCGTCGACACTTCGACGTGCTTCAGCTGGCAATCGCGTCCGATGATTTCGGCCTTCGCGACTTCGATGAAATCGTGATCCTCCGCCGCCATCCAAAACACCGGGACCGCTTTCGTGTTGCGTTGCCGCAGACAGCCGGCGAGTTTCACGGCCGAAAGCGCTTTGTAGATCGTGTAGAGCGGCCCCGT
>DATJKO010000536.1:0-3380 GCA_035491355.1 Pyrinomonadaceae bacterium | reverse complement strand
TGGTTTACATGGGCACTCGGCGCAATCGGAGTGGAGCTTATGTTTGGTCTGATCCGAGCGCCACGCTGGACACGCGATCTGCGCCTCGGAATGTTGCTGATCGTTGGCGCAACACTGCTGTCCTACTACCTGCCGGCGATTTCGAAAGACACGCTCTTGAAGAACTTCACGTGGTTTTCGATTCATCCGTTGTGGGGGCTTGGGTTCTTCATTCTCGTCAACCGGCTGGTGCTCGCCGAACAAAGCCGGATTCGCCGGGTGAAATTGCCGTCACTCGTGTCGATGTTCGCCGCGGTCGGAGTATTCTCGTATTCGTTGTACTTGACTCATGAACTCGTAGTGATCGAGTCGTGGCGGTGGGCCAACCCGGCGTGGTTGCAGTCGGTGAACGTGTTGCTCCTCACGGTGCCGCTAACGATCCTGTTTGCATGGGTCTTCTTCCGGTTCTGCGAGCGGCCGTTCATGGTCCGAAGCAAAGCTAAATCGGTCGCACCGCAGGCGGCCGAAGTGCGACCTGCGTGGACAGCGATGCAGGAGTCGCAACCGAGCACCGTTTCTGATTAAATTAGTCCCGACTTTCCCGATACACATTCACGGAGGGAATTTCAACCAGTGCGCCAACTACCGCTCCTCGCACTCATGTCGACATTGATCTGTCTACCGTTCGTCATGCCGCAGAATCCACAAACGCCGGCGCCCGCACAGAATACGCCGCAGGCATCTCCTAGCCCATCACCGTCGCCACTGCCGCCGCCGACTATCTCTATCGAAAACTATCGCGCGACTGCGGGACGCATCATCGGCGCATCACTCGTCAGCGATCACGCGTGGACGAGGTTGGCTTATCTGACGGACCAGATCGGCCATCGACTCAGCGGCTCGAAGAGTCTTGAACGGGCGGTCGATTGGGCGTTGGCTGAGATGAAGCGCGACGGTCTCGACAATGTGCGCGGTGAAAAGGTGATGGTGCCGCATTGGGTGCGCGGCGAGGAAAGTCTGGAGATGACGGTGCCGCGTCCGCTGAAGCTCACGATGCTGGGACTCGGCAACAGCATCGGCACACCCGCTGAAGGCATCACTGCCGATGTGGTTGTGGCGCGCAACTTTGCGGAACTCGATGCGTTGGGTGAGAAAGTGCGCGGGAAGATCGTGCTGTACAACGTGCCGTTTACGAACTATGGAGCGACGGTGCAGTATCGCGGATCTGGACCATCGCGGGCTGCGCGTTATGGCGCGGTGGCAGCGCTGGTGCGATCGGTCACACCGGTAAGTCTGCAGTCGCCGCACACCGGCGGAATGAGCTACGACGAGCAACAACCGAAGATTCCGGCGGCGGCGGTTACTATCGAAGCTGCTGAAATGTTGCAACGTCTGTACGATCGCGGCGAACGCGTGACGGTGCGGCTGAAGATGGAAGCGAAATTCCTGCCCGACGCCGAGTCGGCGAATGTGATTGCGGAACTGCGTGGAACGGAGAAGCCCGACGAGGTCGTGGTCATCGGCGGACACTTCGATTCGTGGGACGTGGGCCAGGGAGCGCACGACGATGGTGGTGGTTGCATCATGGCCTGGGAAGCCGTGAGGTTGCTGAAAGAGCTCGGGCTGCGACCGCGCCGCACGATTCGCGTCGTGCTGTATACAAACGAGGAAAACGGACTGCGCGGTGGGGATGCGTATCGCAACGCGCATCGCAGCGAACTCGCGAAGCACATCTTTGCGATTGAGTCTGATTCGGGAACTTATCGACCTGAAGGACTGGGCCTGGCGGCGACGGCGTCGCCACAGGTTCGCTCCAACCTGCTCGAGATCGCCAGGCTGCTGAAAGGGATCGGCGCCGATGGTATTGCCGCTAACGGTGGCGGCGCGGACATTGGCCCGATCATGCGCGAAGGCGTGCCGGGTGCAAGTCTCGACGTCGACGGGACGCACTACTTCGACATCCACCACACCAACTCCGACACGTTGGACAAGATCAATCCGCGTGACTTGCAACTCTGCGTCGCCGCGATGGCCGTGTTCGCTTACACCATCGCCGATCTTCCGTCGCCGCTCCGCGGCCCGGAAGCGAGTGGTAAATAGAAACGCGGATTAATCCAGTTGATAGGTAGCGACGCTGGTGGGTGTTTCGAAGCAGCGCACTTTGTAGATCTGCACGCGATCGTCGCCGACGCGTTTCGCAACCCGCTCCAAAACATACTTCGCGAGGTTTTCAGCCGAGGGTTGTAGCTCGTCAAACGGCGGCAACTCGTTGATGTTTCGGTGGTCGAGGTAGGTCACGACGTCGTCCGCCGCCGCCTTCAACTCCACAAAATCCACCAGCAATCCAACGTTGTCCAACTCACGTCCGCGCGCGTAGATCTCGATCTTGTAGTTGTGTCCGTGGAGGTTCTCACACTTCCCCTTGTAACCGCGCAGCTGGTGCGCGCTGGAGAAATGTCGCTCGATCATTACTTCAAATTGTCCGGGCATAATTTGCTTCTGCAGATAAGATACCCGCGAGGTCCGCGATCTGTGAAGTAACGCGACAGGCGGGCAAGCTTTGCAGAAACGTACGTCCGTAACCCTTGGTTCGCAAACGCGGATCGAGCACTGCGAGTACACCGCGATCCGTCGTGCTGCGGATCAACCTTCCGAGACCCTGCTTCAAAGCGATGATCGCCTGCGGCACGCTGTACTCGTAAAAACTCGACCCGCCGCAGTCTTCGATGTATCGCTGCCGCGCCGCAACCAACGGGTCGGTCGGCACTGCAAACGGCAACTTGTCGATAATCACGCAAGACAACTGCTCGCCACGCACGTCCACACCCTGCCAAAAACTCGACGTTGCAAACAGCACCGCGTTCGGCGTCTCGCGAAAACGTTTCAGCAGTTGCCCCTTCGCAGCACTGCCTTGGACCAGGCACGGGTAATCGATCTCGCCCCAAACATTCTCGAACAACGACTGCATGCCGAACAGGCTCGTCGACAACACAAACGCACGGCCTTCCGTCGCATTCAGGATCTTGATCACTTCGTTGACAGCCGCTTCCTGCCACTCGCGTGAACGTGGATCAGGCATCGCCGGCGGCAGATAAAGGATCGCCTGACGCTGGTAGTCGAACGTCGAGTCCGCGATCAGATCCTCAGCCGCGTCGAGTCCGAGCCGGTCGCGAATAAATGCGAAGTTGCCGCCACTCGACAGCGTCGCCGACGTCAGCACCACCGTCGGCACTTCCTCGAATAACTTGTCTTGCAGCAAACCGGCGACGTCGATCGGCGACGCCCGCAAAAACACGCCGCGGCCGCGCCGTTCCAGCCAGTAAACGAACTTCTTATCAGGACCAGTGACGATGAACTCGAGATCGAAACGAACCTGCCGCAGCCGGCGAACGAGGTTTTCC
>DATJKO010000535.1:0-6996 GCA_035491355.1 Pyrinomonadaceae bacterium | reverse complement strand
CCGCAGGTCGCGAAGCGAATAAACGCGATCATCGATCAGGGTTTGAGTGAACCCGGCGCGCGCGATGTCACGACTGCACATCGCGACGCCGACCGGCTCGCCATCTGGAATGATTGTTCGTATCTATTGCCCACGATCATTCGCTGCGACGCGGACCACCCACTGGCGCAGAAGGAGTTTCTGTTTCCGTTTGCGAGTGTCATCGAGGTGAAACAAAACGATATCGCCAGCGTAATTCCACCAAGCCTCGTCGTAACGGCGATCACGAAAGATCCGAATTTGATCCAAACGCTCGTAGCGTCACCGCAAATCGATCGTTTGAACATTGGTGCAATGCCGACGAATCAGGTGAGTTGGGATCAGCCGCACGAAGGCAATCTCTTTGAACACTTGTACGGGCGGCGTGCCTTTCAACAGGCTGTAGCTCGGTGAGCGAGGTGATCTTGGGTCTTGGTATTTAGTTCTTTGTACTTTGTGAAGGTTACAACTAAGCACCAAGTACAAAGCACAAAGATCCAAGACCAAAAACTAAAGGCCAAAAACCTATTTCGCATGAGAATTCTGTATCTCACAGGCGGCGCGGGGAGAATGTATTGCGGTAGTTGTTTGCGCGACAACGCGATGGCTACCGAGCTGATCGCGCGCAAGCACGACGTGATGCTCCTGCCGGTCTACACGCCCACCTTCACGGATGAACCAAACGTCAGCCGCGATCATGTCGTCCTGGGCGGCATCAGTGCTTATCTCGAACAGTACGTTCCTGTCTTTCGCAAAACACCGAAGTGGCTCGACCGTCTCTGGGACTCGAAAACTGTTCTCAGTCTCGCTTCACGTCGTTCAATCTCGACCAACCCAAAGATGCTCGGCGAGATGACTGTCTCAGTGCTCAAAGGCGAAGATGGTTTTCAGAGCAAAGAGATCGACAAACTGATCGACTGGCTCAAAAACGAGCCACCGCTCGACGTCGTCAACCTGCCGTACGCGCTATTGATTAGCCTCGCGAAACCACTCAAGCAAGCACTGCACGCTCCGATCGTCTGCACGCTCCAGGGTGAGGATCTGTTCCTCGATGGTCTAACCGAACCATATCGCGAACAGGCACTGGACTTGATTCGAGGTCAGGTTAAGAACGTCGACGCGTTTCTCTCAGTCAGCGAATACTACGCCGAGTTTATGCCGCGCTACCTGGGCATTCCGCGTGAGAAGATCCACGTCGTACCGTTAGGCATCAACCCCCAGGGGTTTGAATTAAGACAACCACACGACGGCCCATTCACGGTCGGCTTTCTCGCCCGCATCGCACCGGAAAAAGGACTACACGTGCTCGCCGAAGCTTATCGCCTCTTGCGGAAAGAGCTGCCCCACGCCCGTTTCGAAGTTGCCGGCTACATGGCTGCCGATTGCAAACCGTATCTGGCCGAGATTGAAAAACGTCTCGACGAAGCGGGACTCGGCAGTGAGTTTCGTTACCACGGCGTGTTGGACCGCGCGGACAAGATTTCCTTCCTGCGCAAACTCGACGTGATGTCCGTCCCGGCGACGTACGACGAACCGAAAGGCGTTTCGCTGCTGGAAGCGATGGCCTGCGGCGTGCCGCTGGTCCAACCGCGACGCGGTGCGTTCACGGAGATCGTAGAATCTACCGGCGGCGGAGTTCTCGTCGCACCTGACGATCCCGAGCAGCTCGCCCAAGGCATTCTGAAGATCGCGCGCAACCGGAAACTCGCTGAGGAACTCGGCGCGAATGGCTTTCGCGGCGTGCGCGAGCACTACAGCGCCGCGCACATGGCTGATTGGCTGCTCGACGCTTACGAGAGCGTAATCAATCCCGCGGCAGTTGTGACCCAGGAGGTGCGGCTTGCTCGAGGTTGAGAATGTCTCGAAAGAGTATTCCACGCCCGCTGGACCGCTGCGAATAGTCTCCGATGTCTCGCTTTCGTTGCCGCGCGGATCGGCGGTGTCGATCATGGGTCCCTCAGGCAGCGGCAAGAGCACGTTACTTTACCTGCTCGGCGCGCTCGAACCTCCATCGAGCGGAATGATCAAGCTCAACGGTCAGGATCCGTTCATACTCATCGCTAAACAACTCGCCGCCTTTCGCAACCAGCAGATCGGTTTCGTTTTTCAGGATCATTGCCTGTTGCCACAGTGCTCGGTGATTGAGAACGTGCTGACGCCGACGCTCGTCGCGACAACAAACGGCGCCGTGGCAGGACGTGCGGCGGAGTTATTGAAACACGTCGGCCTCGGCGAACGACTCGACCATCGTCCCGCACAACTTTCAGGCGGTGAGAAGCAACGAGTCGCACTCGCGCGCGCGCTGATCATGAAGCCCAAGCTTCTCCTGTGCGACGAACCGACCGGTAATCTCGATCAGAAGTCGGCGCAGGTCGTGGCGGATCTGCTGCTCGACATTCATGGCGAGTCTGAATCGATCCTCGTGGTCGTCACTCACAGCGCAGAGCTCGCCGCTCGCTTCCCCCAACGATTTGAACTGAAGAACCAACGTCTGGAAGCAGTGTGATGCGAACTACGCGTCTGCTAACACGCGGCCTGGCTTATTACTGGCAGACCAATTTGGTCGTAGTGCTTGGTGTGGCAACTGCGGTTGCGGTGCTGGCCGGCGCGTTGTTGATTGGCGCTTCGGTTCGCGGGAGTCTGCGTGACCTGGTTTCGCAGCGGTTGGGAAACACGGACCACATCGTTGTCTCGACTGGTTTCTTCCGTGAACAATTGGCGGCAGAACTCGGCGGTGCTCCGTTAATCGCGCTCCAAGGCGTTGTCGAACACGATGCGAGCCATCGCCGCGCGGGCGGCGTGAAAGTTTACGGCGTTGACCAGCGATTCTTTCAATTCAATCGCGTGACGGGTGTGGCCCTGGAGAATCGCGCCGCATGGATTAGTGATGGTTTGGCAAGTGAACTCGGATCTCAGCAGGGCGATTCTTTGTTACTGAGAATCGAAAAGCCAACGGACATTCCAATTGAATCACTGCATGGACGGAAAGACGATCCAGGCAAGACGATCCGACTCAATTTGAGTGGTGACCTTCCACGCGCATCGCTCGGTGAATTTTCCCTCCAGCCTCAACAAGGCGTCATCCGTGCAATCTTTGTTTCGCTCAAGTTCCTCCAAAGAGAATTGGACCAGAAAGATAAGGTCAACACCATCATCGTCGGGCAACAGCCCTCAGTCAGCAAAACGGAGGCGCTGCTTCGCGATAAGGCAACCCTCGAAGATCTCGGTTTCAAACTGCGCACGCTCAACGGCGCGCTTTCACTGGAAAGCAATAGCAATCTTATGGGAGATAACGTCTGGCCCGCGGTTTCCAAAGCTGCTGACGATCTTTCACTAGACACTTTTCCGGTTTTTTCGTATCTCGCGAACAGCATCAGCGCCGGCGACCGCGCGATCCCCTACTCGCTCGTCACCGCCGTCGGTAGAAAAATGCTTGATGACGTGGGGGAGCGAAGCGGTTTTAAGACACCGATCGTCCTCAACGAGTGGGCCGCGCGCGAGCTCAACGTCAAACCCGGCGACCCCATAAAGCTCGAATACTACATCTGGAATGAAAGCGGGCGTCTCGAAACACGGACCAAAGAGTTTCAATTTGCGAACGTTACGCCAATCGCGGGCCTGGCTGCCGATCGCGATCTGGTTCCCACATATCCCGGCATCACAGAGTCGCAACATCTTTCTGACTGGGACCCGCCGTTCCCCGTTGAACTTAGCCGCGTGCGCAAGCAGGACGAGGATTACTGGGACCGATATCGCACCACGCCGAAGGCTTTCATCAACTTCGCAAATGCCGAGGTGATTTGGGGGTCGCGCTTCGGCAACATGACTTCAATCCGCATTTATCCGTGGCTGCATCCTGCCACCCTTTCGCCCGACCTCATTAACCAGTTTAGCGAGAAGCTGCGAAACGAGTTACAGTCCTCATCGACGACGCTGCAAGTGATTTCTGTTCGCGCCGACGGCCTCGCCGCCTCGCGCGGCGCGACGGACTTCGGCGAGTACTTTCTCTACTTCAGTTTCTTTCTAGTCGTGTCGGCGCTGTTGTTGACGGCACTGTTTTTCAAACTCGGCATCGAGCAACGACTGCGTGAGATCGGAACGTTGCAGGCAATTGGCTTCGCCGCTTCACGCATTCGCACGCTGTTTCTGGCTGAGGGATTATTGTTAGCGGTAATCGGCAGCCTGCTCGGACTGTTGGGCGCGATCGGATATGCGGCGCTGCTGATGTACGGCTTGCGCACGTGGTGGGTGGATGCCGTCGGCACCACTTCACTGACGCTGCACATCACGTGGCAAGCGCTCGTCATGGGCGCCGTCGGAGGAGTAGCGGCGGCAGTCATTTGCATATTTCTGACATTAAGAAGACTCGGACGTTGGTCCACACGTAACCTGCTATCAGGAAACACAGATGACGTGGATAAGATCCGTGTTACCAGATCGTACGTATTTCTGACCGCAGTTGCGATGACAATCATCGGCATCACGCTGGTGCTTGCCGGCGGTCTCAAGCTCATTCCGGAAGTCGCAGGTTTTTTTGGCGGCGGCGTCGTGTTGCTTGTAGCAGGTATTTGTTTTCTGTCGGTGTGGTTGAGAAGAAGGCACCGTGCCACGATACAGCGACCAGGCTGGTGGGGCATGTCGCAGATGGGTTTCCGCAACACGACCTATCGCCCGGCGCGCACTGTTTTGTGCATCACGTTGATTGCTTCTGCATCATTCATCATCGTCGCCGTCGACGCGTTCCGCCGTTCGGGCGCAGTCGGGGATGACAGGAAATCCGGTAGCGGCGGTTTTCCGTTTGTTGCCGAGTCGTTGGTGCCGATCGTTCACGACATGAACAGCGTCGAAGGTCGCGAGTCGCTGAACCTCAACAACACAAACGAGGAGAAAACGCTAAAGGATGTGCGCGTCGTGAGTTTTCGCTTGCGGCCCGGCGACGACGCGAGTTGTCTCAACCTTTACCAGCCGCGCAACCCGAAGATCATCGCCCCACCAGACGCGTTCCTGGACGAAAACCGATTCGCGTTTCAGAGCTACCTCGTTAAAAGACAGAATCCGTGGTTGCTGCTGAAACCTGAATTTTCCGACGGCGCTATTCCCGTAATCGGCGATGCCAACTCGCTGAACTACGTTCTGCACCTGAAAGTCGGCCAAGACTTCATCCTGGACCAGGGATCGTCGCCGGTCCGGCTACGCGTAGTCGCTGCCCTGACCGACAGCATTTTCCAGAGCGAGTTGATCATGTCGGAACAGAATTTCCTCCGGCTCTTTCCGTCAGAACAAGGCTACCGTTACTTTCTGATCGACGCGCCGCAGGCAAGCGACGCCGCCACCGTCTTGGAAGATCGTCTCTCAGACTTCGGTTTTGACGCTCAGTCCACCGCAGAGCGACTCGCCGGTTTTCATCGCGTCGAAAACACATATCTTTCCACGTTCCAACTGCTCGGCGGCCTCGGACTCGCGCTGGGCACACTCGGCATGGCGGCAGTGCTGTTGCGCAACGTGCTTGAACGACGCCGGGAACTGGCCCTCATGCGCGCAGTGGGGTATAACTCTTCTCACTTCGCGGTAATGGTGATTACAGAAAACGTCCTGATGCTGTGCTTCGGCCTGGCGGTGGGATTTGTTTGCGCCCTACTCGCTATCGCTCCGGTGCTGTTCGAGCGTGGCGGCAAAGGCCCCAACATCTCGCTTGGTCTGTTGCTGCTGGCGATTCTAGTTTCCGGCGCCGCCGCATCACTCGTCGCGACAATCGCAGCGTTGCGCTCGCCACTGTTGCCGGCATTAAGATCCGAATAGAATTCGTTCTTCTTTGTAAAATTCGCGTACAGGAAACCGAGTATGAAACAGATCACTCTCGTTGTTCTCGTCGGGATCTTCCTCGCCATCGGCATTTTGGAAAGAAGCGCGTCGGCGCAGAACTGGCCTCAGTGGCGCGGACCGGCACTCAACGGTGTAAGCGCGGAGAAGAACCTGCCCGTTAAGTGGACCACGGATGAGAACGTCGTCTGGAAAGTAGCGATGCCGGGCTGGAGCGGCTCGACTCCCATCATCTGGCGTAACCATGTTTTTCTGAACGTCGCCGAAAACGGCAATCTGTCTCTTTGGGCCGTCGATAAAACGAAGGGTGAAGTGATCTGGAAGAAACCGCTGGGCGGCGGCGACGTCAAGATGCGCAAACAAAACATGTCCTCGCCTTCGCCGGTCACTGACGGTCGCTCGGTCTATGTGATGACTGGTACCGGAGTGCTCAAGGGTTTCGACTTTTCAGGCAAGGAACTCTGGACGCGCGACGTTCAGAAAGAGTATGGCGAGTTTGGTTTGCAGTGGGGTTATGCCTCGTCGCCGCTGTTGTTCGAAGACTCGCTATACGTCCAGGTCCTTCACGGAATGAAGACCGACGCGCCATCGTACGTGATGCGTATCGACAAGAAGACCGGCAAGACGATCTGGAAAGTCGACCGGCCCACCAACGCGCTTCGCGAGTCGCCCGATGCGTACACGACGCCGGGTTTGCTTCGGGTCGGAAAGTCTGTCGAGATCGTGATCACCGGCGGCGACTGTGCGACCGGCCATGACATGGCCACCGGCAAGGAACTGTGGCGCGCCAACGGTCTCAATCCCGGCAACGATCAGAACTACCGCATTGTCGCGTCGCCGGTTATTTTCAACGACATCATCTACGCACCAACACGAATCAAACCGCTGCTCGCGCTGAAAGCCGGCGGCCGCGGCGACATAACAACGTCACACTTGCTGTGGTCCACCGTGAACGGCCCCGATGTGCCGACGCCGGTGACCGACGGAAAGTACTTTTACATCGTGAACGATCGCGGCCTCATGTGGTGTCTCGACGCCAAGACCGGTGCGGAAATCTACGGTCAACAGCGCATCAAGCCGGGGACGTACAGCGGCTCGCCCGTGCTTGCCGACGGCAAGATCTACGTGACGAATGAAGACGGACTGACGACCGTAGTC
>DATJKO010000534.1:0-3508 GCA_035491355.1 Pyrinomonadaceae bacterium | reverse complement strand
GAGCCGCGACTCCGAGATAGTTCTCGGGCAGGTTGATGACCTTGTTCGTTTTGGGATCGTAAAACCGCTCCGGGTTAAGTAACGACAGCCACGCCTTCTGCTCGTCAGGCGTCAGGCTTTGCCAAAGCGGATTTGTTTTCAGATCGCGGCCGAAGTGACGCAGCGCGAGCGCGGCGTACATTTGCGAGAACGCTTTGCTGCCCGCGCGCGATTCGATCAGCCCGATCTGGCCCACCCACTTCGCGAGATCGCGTCCGGCGAGTTCGCGTTTGCCCGTCGTCTCGGCATACGCGGCCAGGGAACGCATGAACGTTCCCCAGGAAAACTCACCCGTCGTCGGCACGCCCAGCACGCGATCCGGAGGCGGATCGAGTGTGCCGATGGCGCTGAGATGTGCCGCCAACTCGCGTCCAAGAAAATCGTTCACCTCGTCACGCAGATCGGCCGTCTTGATCGTGTTTGCGCGTGCGCTCGCAACGCACAACAGAACCCCAATCAGTGAAAATTTCAGCGCGTATCTCAAAACGATAGCTTCAACCCGAATTGAATGTTCCGTGGCGGACCCGACGTCGATATCGTACCAAACGCCGCGCTGCTGAGATTACTCTCGAGGTCGCGGAAGTTCGTGCGATTGAACGCGTTGAAGATATCAGCCTGGAACTGCAAGTTGAACCGCTCCGTCAATTCAAAGCGACGGCGCAATGAGAAATCCCACGTCTGCGAACCTGGGCCTTCGAGCGTTCCGGCGCCACAGGTTCCGCGTCGCGTGTCCGGAGCAGCAGCAAACGCCGCGCGGTTGGCCCAGTTGTTTGGACCTCGCTCGCCGTTCGGGAACAGCGCATCGGGACTAATGCAGTCGGCACGACGGTTTCCGAAGATCGCGTTGCCGGTCGCGGTCACGCTCAGATAAGGTCCTGACTGCAATCGCGTGATGCCACTCACTTCGTAGCCGTTGAGTACCGCTCTCACCCATCCCTGCGTGCGGCTGAACGCGGTCACCATGTAGGTGTAGGTGAGCGCGAACACGTGGCGGCGATCGAAAGTCGCTGGTCCGTAGTTGAAATCGCGGTTGAATGGATCCTCGGGATTATCGTTGAAACCACTGGCATCCGTCAGGACTTTGGACCAGGTGTAGGAGGTCGTCATCAGCAGGTCGCCTTTGCGCTTCGCCGCGTAGAGCTGCATGCCGTGATAGTTCGACGTCGAATCACTCATGCGCATGCGAATCGCGGTGTAGCCTTTGAACGGACGCAAGGCGTTTGCGTTCAGGTTTGGTCCCGGAGGCGCGTTGTTGCGGATTTGATCGAACGTCGGTTGATTGATGTCGGGCTGGCGAATCAGGTGACGGCCAAGATTACCGACGTACGAGGCCTCGGCAAAGATCCCGCGCGGTAACTCGCGCTGGATGCTGAGGCTGTAACTCATCGTGTACGGCGTGTCGAGCTCCGGATTCACCGCGTTGATTTGGGCCCATGGCGCGACCACCGTCGAACCACCCGTGATGTTGCCGAGGTTTGCGTTCTGAAACTGCGCGCTCGATGCGTAAGGCGGATTGCTGAGCGACGGGAAGATTAGGTTTCCTTCGATGCGGTCATAGTACATACCGAAACCGCCGCGAATCGAAGTCTTGTTATCGTCAAACGGAGAGTAGGCAAAACCGACGCGCGGCATGAAGTAGTTGTGGCCTTCGTAGAGTCCACGCGGCGCGCCGGTCGGGACTGCCTGCACCTGCGCGCTATCGCCGCCCGGCACGCGTCCGAGTTCTTCAGCCGGCACTCCGTCTCCGGCGCGCACCAGACCGTTGAAACGATTGCCGCCCTTGGTTGTGTCGATGTTTCCATTGGCGAGGATCGTTACTGCCTGGGCGGGGTTGTAAAGCGACGGATCGAAGTTCGCCATGTTATTCGCCTGCGTGTAAATCGGCTGACCGAACTGCCAGCGCACTCCGAGCTCGAGACTCAAGCGACGGTTCACCTTCCAACTGTCAGCCACGAACGCTTCCGATTGCGTGAAGCGGAAGAAGCCCATCGGGTCGAGTGCTTGTTCACTGTAAGTGCGGAAGTTTCCCAGCAGCGCGTCAGCGAATGAGTTGTTGGTCGTACGTGTGTTGCCGCCGGTGTTGAAGTCGACCTGTCCGGCGTACGTGGTGCGCGCATTTTGATCGATGCGATTGCGCGTGATCGATAGTCCGGTCTTCAGCGTGTGATTGCCTTTGACCCACGTAATCGTGTCGCTGACGTTGATGTCCGTGGTTGGCGAGAGCAGCGAGCGCGCCGCGCCGAAGAAACTCGCGAAACCGTTGATAGTCGTGTCAGGAATTGAATTCTCAAACCTGCCTCCGCCCGTGAAGAGCTGTTGAAATGCGAACCCGTAAGTCTCGCGTTTCCAGAGATCGCCATCTGGCGGAATGCGTTGGGCCACCCACGCGAAAGTCGTCTTCGCTTCGTTAATGAACGTCGGCGTGACCAGCCAGGTGTGCGAGAGTTGAACCGACTTGCCTGGGCGAAGACGGAGACTTGGGATCGTCGGCAGTTGCGTCGTGATGAACGTGCCGAACGGATCGATCAACACATTCTTGTCATTGATGTAGCGTCCGTACAGCGTGTGCTTCTCGCTAATCTTGTAGTCGATGCGCAGCAGGTCTTCGCGATAGTCCAACGGGTTTGGTTGCTGGAATGTGACGTTGTTGCCAATCGGACTGTTGGTGAAAGCGGCCGCGAGTCCGATAGAGGTCCGGAAAACGTTGGCGATTGCGCGCCCGTCGGTCGTGATGCGGTTGGACGGAATGATATTGCGTAGCGCGACGTTCGTACCGCCGAAACAGCCGGCGCGATTCGCAGTCGTGCAAGGCAGCGGACTGTCAGGGTCTCTTAGTAGACCGTCGTCGTTAGTGCCCACGATTCCGTCCGCCCCCCGCAGACGGAAAGAAAAATCGCCGTTGAGCTCCGCCAGCGAGGGTACGGTGCGACGTTGGGCCGCCGAAAGCCGGCGAATGTATTTCCATTCCTGGCCGCCAAAGAAGAACAGCTTGTCTTTGAAAATTGGGCCACCGAACGCGTAGCCGAAGTTGTTGAAGCGCAGTGTCGGCCTGACGGGTGCGAAGAACGAACGCGCATCCAGTTTGTCGTTCCGCAAAAACTCCCAGCCGGCGCCGTGAAAATCGTTGCTGCCGCTGCGCGTCACGAGACTGACTTGCGCGCCGGAGTTGCGGCCGTACTCCGCGGAAAAGTTCGCAGTCTGAATTTTGACTTCCTGAATGAAGTCGATACCGAGGTTGTTGATCTGGCTCGCGTTACTGCCTGACTGAAGATTGAAACCACCGTCGACCGTGACATTGTTTGTTTGACCCCGATTGCCGTTGATCGACTGGTTGCCGGTGGCCAGACTCGTCGTCAACTCGAGTTGGTCGTCGTTCAGCAGGGCGACACCAGGAACGAGCGAAAGGAGCTGAATGTAGTTGCGACCGTTGAGCGCGAGGTTCTGGACCTGTTGCTGATCGATGACGCGC
>DATJKO010000533.1:0-4067 GCA_035491355.1 Pyrinomonadaceae bacterium | reverse complement strand
GTACAAAGTACAAAGTACAAAGCACCAAGTTCAAAGAACAAAGCCCAAAGCAAAACTCCCGAAGCCTAACCGCTAAAAGCTTTTCAGTGCTTCGGCTTCATCCTCAAAAGAGTCAAAAACGGTAAGCAGTTTCGTGATGACCAGCAGGTTCTGAATTCGATCCGTGAGATTCAACAACTTGAGCTGGCCGCCCCCACGTTTGACAGTCGTGTAGTTGGCAATCAACTCGCCAATGCCGCTCGAGTCGATGTATCTGACGCCGGCGAGATTGAGCAGAATCTTGTTCTTACCTGCTGAGGACAGGTTCCTGATCGCGTCTCGCAGGGCGATACTGCCTTCGCCGATACGGACCTCGCCGTTCATGTCGAGAATAGTGACATCGCCGGCTTGTCGTTCTTTTACATCGAGCTCAGCCATAGTTGTTCTCCGTTCGGGTTTAACGTTCTGGGCGACTTGCTACGCTTACTTAAAGCTATTGAGGGCATCTGCTTCAGAGTCGTAAGTGTCAAACACCGTCAGGAGTTTCGTGATCGTCAGCAAGTCCCTAATTTTCTGAGTGAGATTAAGGAGCTTCAGTTGTCCATTTTCTTTATTGGTCGCGGTGTAACTCGAAACGAGTTCGCCGATGCCGCTCGAATCGATATAGCTGACGCCGGCCAGATTCAAGAGAATGCGTTTCTTGCCTTCTTCGAGCAGGCGACGAACACTGGTACGCAACGTCACACTGCCCTCGCCGATGGTAATTTTCCCGTCCATGTCAAGGACGGTCACATCGCCGGCTTGACGCTCACGGATATTCAACTCAGCCATTTTAGAACTCTCCTTTATGTCAATTGCGGATTAACGTCGCTTGACCATGCGAACTGTCGTCCCACCTTCGGGCCTGATCAACCAGTTCACTTCATCCATAAAACTGCGCATGAAAAAGATGCCGCGCCCGGAGGCTTTGAGAATGTTTTCGTCGGCAGTTGGATCGGGAACTTCTTCAGGATTAAATCCCGGACCCTGATCATGCACGCTGATTTCGACAGCGTCAGGCGAGCTTTTAATAGTGACTGCTACGGTCTTGTTCTCATCCTCGTTGTTTCCATGAAGGACCGCGTTGGTCACGGCCTCGCGCACGGCCATGTCGATACCAAACGCGGCGTCGTCAGAGATGCCTTCACGGCTTAAGAACTCAGCTACCGCGGCAGCCGCGGTGGCAACCGTGTCGATGCGGCTGGGCAAACTTAGCTCGGTCGTCTCTGCTGTCACTTGTTAGAAGTTCGACGGTGTAACATGGTGGGTGTCTGGCTGTCAAGAAACGCCCGACCTCTGCTTATCTCTGTGTTCCTCTGCGGCTCTGCGGTGATAATGCCTTACTTCAGGTTTACCGCGGAGGCGCAGAGGAACGCGGAGATACGCAAAGTTCAAATCAGGGCATAGCCCGACCTGGAGAAAGCGGATTACGCGGATCTCAAACGATAAAACCGAGTCCCTTCAACGCCCGGTCCAACTCGTCCATGTCGAGAGGCTTGCTGAGGTACGTATTACAGCCGGTTTCGAATGCCGCTTCCTTCATCCCGTAAACGTCAAATGCCGTTATCGCGACAATGGGAACTTGCTCGCCGGGCGCCTCGAGTTTCCGGATCTCTTTTATCGCTTCCAAACCATCGACGACCGGCATGTTCAGATCGATTACGATGAGATTCGGGCGATTGTCGTGAACAACTTCGAGCGCTTCGTTGCCGTCCTCGGCCTCCAGGACGCTGTAGCCTTTCAGCTCGAACGCGCGCTTGAGCATAATGCGAGTGTCACGCGAATCTTCCGCAATCAAAACGGTCGGATAAATCGCCATCGACACAGAATTCCACATGGAGCGTAAGCCTCGAACCCGGTAAAACAAAGGGGGATGGTTTGACCTCGCAGCGGGCGGACAAACAGGGGAGCAGTACTTATAACATAGAGCGACTCATATTTCCTCCTTTGGGTTTACAGGAAAGTGGCTTAGTAGTGGCAACTTTGTGCCGACTAACACAAAACAGACTGAAATGAACCTGACGCCGGCGCGCAAAATCAAAGGGCAAATCACCCTGCGGGGAGATAAATCCATCTCGCACCGGGCGGCTCTGATTGCCGCGCTGGCGACGGGCGCGACGGAGATCTCCAACTTTTCGACCGCCCAGGATTGCGCCTCAACGCTCGCTTGCCTGCGACAACTTGGTGTTTCCGTTGAAGTTAAAGATGGCGTCGTCCGAGTTGCCGGTGGCAAGAACCTGAACGCGGCCGGCGCGTCGCTCGACTGTGGGAACAGCGGGTCGACCATGCGCATCCTTGCTGGAGTATTGGCGGGTCAGAACTTCAACGCCGAACTGATTGGCGATGAATCGCTGACTCGACGCCCTATGCGCCGGATCATCGAGCCGCTCGAGCTGATGGGTGCGAAGATCGACTCAACCGACGGGAAACCGCCGCTCAAGATTCACGGTTCCAATCGTTTAGTGCCCATTACCTATCGACTGCCAGTGGCGAGTGCGCAGGTCAAATCGGCGATTCTCTTTGCGGCGCTGTTCGCAAACGGCCGAACCACCGTGATCGAGAAATCGCCATCGCGCGATCACACGGAGCGACTGTTCAAGGGCTTCGGCGTCCCCGTCACCACCAACGACGATCTCTCGATCACGATCGACGGCCCGGCGCGATTCAACGGTGGCGCGATCACGATCCCGGGAGACATCTCGTCCGCGGCATATTTCATTGCCGCCGCCATGCTGCTGCCGCATTCTGAACTAACTATCGAGGGCGTGGGACTGAATCCCACTCGCGCAGCGTTTCTGTCGGTGCTGAGTTCGTGGGGTGCGGCGATTACAACGAGCGACGTACGCGACGAACGCAACGAACCCGTTGGGACGATCAACGTTCGCGGCGGTCTGCATTCCGTCGCGCGCGACGAAGATCGCATTCTCTCCGGCGCAATGATTCCGTCGTTGATCGATGAACTGCCGCTGCTCGCCGTCGTCGGCACGCAGGTCCGCGGCGGTATTCAGATTCGCGACGCCGAGGAGCTGCGGTTGAAAGAAAGCGATCGTTTACAGGCTACGGCGAACAACCTGCGCGCGATGGGAGCTGAGGTTGAGGAGTTTGACGACGGCATCGCTGTTTCCGGATCGGCAGAACTCCGCGGCGCCGCGATCGACTCGTACGGCGATCATCGAATCGCGATGGCGTTCTCCGTCGCCGCATTACTGGCGCAAGGCGGAACGGAGATCAAGAATCCGGAATGCGTCGCGATTTCGTTTCCCGAGTTCTTTGGTCTCCTGGAAACACTGGCCCAGAGGTAATTCAACTTATGGGAGCGATCGTCATCACCGGGTTCATGGGTTGCGGCAAGACGAGAGTCGCGCGGGAACTGGCGCGTCGACTCGACGCGATGATGGTTGACCTCGACGATGAAATCACGAAGCGCACCGGACGATCGCCGGCGCAACTGATCGATGAAGACGGGGAAACTGCGTTTCGCGCCATCGAATCAGAGACACTGCGCGAGGTGCTGGGGGCTCGTGAAGCGAAGGTAATTGCGCTTGGCGGCGGCGCATGGATTCAGGAAGCAAATCGACAGCTTGCCGACCAGCACAGTTGCACAACTATCTGGCTGGATACGCCGTTCGAAACATGTTGGGCCAGAATCGAAAAATCTGACGAAGTTCGCCCACTCGGAAGGACGCGTGACCAGGCCTTTGAGCTCTACAAACAGCGCCGCCCCGTATATCAACTCGCGGACATTCATGTTCCAATTCGTGAAGAAAATGCTGAAGAACTGGTTCTCCGGATCATGCTGATCGGTAAGTTCGCATGAGCTTTCATCGTGGTGTTACTTCATTCTCTTGTAAACGAACGACATCCCTTTGCTGCCCTCACCGGCGTCTATACTCGCCGTCAAACCGTCGTCGGTCTTGCGATAGATAATGCGTTTCGGAAAGTCGTGCTGCGGGTTTTCGAAGACCGCTTCGGTCGCTGAAGCGCTCGTCAGTTTGAAGTCAGTGCCCGGGCAGCGGGCTCCGGGATGCGCGACGTAGTAGATGCCGTCG
>DATJKO010000532.1:0-2458 GCA_035491355.1 Pyrinomonadaceae bacterium | reverse complement strand
AGGCCGCTCATTCCTATCGCGTCGGCGCCGTGTTCTTCGTACGCCTTCAGGATGCTTTCGATCGGCTGCTTGATGCCGAGATTGTGAACCTTGTAGCCGTTGTTCGTAAGAATTATGTCGACGAGGTTCTTGCCGATATCGTGCACGTCGCCCTTCACGGTTGCGAGCACCATCGTTCCCTTCGCCGTCGCGCCGCCTTTCTTTTCCATGTATGGCTCGAGGAAACGCACGGCGGACTTCATCGCTTCGGCTGATTGCAGGACGAACGGCAGTTGCATCTGACCGCTGCCAAAGAGATCCCCGACGACTTTCATGCCGTCCAGGAGGATGTTGTTGATGATGTCGAGGGCTGAGTGTTTTTCGAGTCCGCGGTTTAGTTCGTCTTCGAGGCCGATCTTCTCGCCGTCGATGATGTGATTCTTCAGACGCTCTTCGACGGTCTCGCCTTTCGAAGCTTTGCTCTTGCTCTTCGCCTTCACGCCTTCGAAGAGCTTCGTAAACTCCGTCAGCGGATCGTAGACGCAAACGTCGCCGTCAAACCGGCGCTGGTCGTAGATCAACTCGCGCGCAACTTTCAGCTCCTGTTCGCCGATGCGATTAAGTGGTTCGATCTTGCTCGCGTTCACGATCGCCGAGTCGAGACCTGCTTCCACGGCGTCGTGCAGAAACACGGAATTGAGCACGATGCGTGAGGCAGGTGACAGACCGAACGAGACGTTCGAGACACCGAGAATCGTCAGCGCACCGGGAAGGGTTTGCTTGATCCGGCGAATCGCGTCGATCGTTTCGAGTGCGTTGCGGCGGTCTTCTTCAATGCCTGTCGAGATCGGTAACGCGAGCGGGTCGAAGAAGATGTCTGACGCCGCCAGCCCGGCCTCTTTGGTAGCTTGTTCGTACGCGCGGGTCGCGATCCTCAACTTGCCGTCGGCGGTACGGGCCATACCCTCTTCGTCGATCGTGCCGATCACAACGCTCGCCCCGTACTGTCGCGCCAGCTCGATGACTCTCAGAAAACGCGGTACGCCGTCTTCGTAGTTCGTCGAGTTCAGGATGCACTTGCCCCCGGCGTGTTGCAGTCCGGCTTCCATCTTCTGCCACTCCGTCGAGTCGAACATCAGCGGGATCTTGACGTTCGTTACCAGACGCGACGCGAGCTCGTGCATGTCGGCAACACCGTCGCGACCGACGAAATCGACGTTGACGTCGAGAATGTGCGCGCCTTCGCGTTCCTGTTCCTTTCCCAGTCCGACGAGGCCGTCCCAATCTTCCACGTTCAACAAATCGCGCATCTTCTTCGAGCCGCTCGCGTTTACACGTTCGCCGACGATCAGAAACGATGCGTCCTGGACGTAGGGTTGTTGGAAGTAGATTGACGACGCTGCGGGAACCAGTTCCGCGTTGCGCTGCTTCGGCGTGATCCGTTGTGCAGCTTCGACGAGCAGCTTCAGATGCGCAGGTGTCGTGCCGCAACAACCGCCGACGACGTTCACGCCGAAGTCGTTTGCGAAGTGGACCACTTGCGTCGTGAAACTCTCCGGCGTCTCGTCGTAGTGCATCTTGCCGTCAACGACGGATGGCAGTCCGGCGTTCGGCAAAGACGAAACGGGCAGCGGCGCGTTTTCGCAGAGATAGCGAACGGTCTCGGTCATGTGTCGTGGACCGGTGCCGCAGTTTGTGCCGATGACGTCGATCGGAAACTGTGCGAGCGCCGTTAACGCGGCGGCGATCTCGGTGCCGTTGAGCATCGTGCCGAATGTTTCGATGGTGACTTGCGCGATCACCGGAACGCGCCTGTGCGTCTCGGCGAAGTGCGCGAAGATTGCGCCGAGTGCAGCTTTCGTTTGGAGTAGATCCTGGCAAGTTTCTACGATCAGAAGGTCGGCGCCGCCAT
Source organism: Pyrinomonadaceae bacterium (assembly GCA_035491355.1). Lineage (GTDB taxonomy): Bacteria > Acidobacteriota > Blastocatellia > Pyrinomonadales > Pyrinomonadaceae > PSRF01. The sequence goes on along the minus strand of DATJKO010000532.1, from coordinate 567 downwards.
CGAGCAGTCCGCGCACCTGGACGGAGTAGGCGTCGCGCAAATCCATGAAGGAGATGTGGCCCAGCGTCGGCAGCTTACGGCCTGGTCCCATCGAGCCGGCGACCCAGCGCGGTTTTGCTTTCGTGGCGTAGTCCGCAGCGATCCGCTTTGCCAAACGCGCTGCCAGGACGTTCATGTCGTAGGCTTTGTCAGCGATACCATATTCGTCAAAGTCGACGGGAGTTCCATTGAAGGAATTGGTTTCGATGACGTCGCAGCCGACGTCGAGAAATCCCGCGTGCACTTTTTCAACGGCGTCGGGTCTGGTGACCAGCAGGTTCTCGTTGCAGCCTTCAAAGCGCAGGCCGCCGAAGTCGTCAAGGCTCAGGTTCTGAACCTGGAGATTCGTGCCCATCGCACCGTCGAAGACGATGATTCGTTCTTTTAGAGTGTCGAGGAAACTAGACATAAGTAATTGCCGATTTCCGATTGCAAGAACAAAGGCCCCGCGCTTAACAACGCGGAGCCTTTTAAGAATTGCTTTGAATTAGACTCATCGAGCTGTTTAGCGGATTATTTTACGTGGCC
>DATJKO010000531.1:0-5135 GCA_035491355.1 Pyrinomonadaceae bacterium | reverse complement strand
TAGACCACAGGAGCTCCGCGGGTTGCGAACACTGTTTCTCGTCTCCACCACCAGGCTTGTACTGCGCACAATGCTGCGGATGGGCATGCCGGGGCTGTTTCTGATGAGCGCGCTAGATTCGTCGTTCCTGGTCCTGCCGTTCGGCAACGATCTGCTGCTCATCGCGCTCGTCAGTTCCCGTCGTGAGAGTTTGGTGTGGATTGCTTACGTGCTTGTGTCGTCAGTCGGGTCACTGCTCGGCGTTTTGGTTGTCGATCTACTGATGCGCAAGGCAGGCGAGAAGGGTTTGGAGCGCTTCGTGAAAGCGCGCCGGATCGAGGCTCTGAAGAAGAAGTTGGAAAACAAGCTCGGAATTACGGTCTTGATTGCCACGTTGCTGCCGCCGCCGTTTCCGTTTACGCCTGTGATCATGACCGCGTCGGCGTTGCAGTGTTCGCGCCGGAAGCTGTTTGGCGCCGTGTTCGTGGGCCGTCTGGTCCGCTACACCGTGGAAGCAGTTCTGGCGCTCTATTTTGGCGGCCGGCTGATCGCTTATTTCAACTCTGACATCGTTTCGTACATCGTTTATGGTCTGGTGGCCGTGGCGATCGTTCTGAGTACTCTGTCGGTCCTTCGCTGGCTCAAACGGTCATAAAAATTCCATGATTTTGGCCGGGATCTCGCTGCTGCGGAATTCCGAAACACTCGTTGGTCGTGTAGAATCCGCAGGCACAAAACTCCAGAAGGGAGCCCGCAGCATGCCAGAGAGACGTGGTGTCCAGGCCACTGAAGAGGTAAAAGCAGAATGGTCCACCGCCTACAAGCACTATCAAAGAGCCCCAGGTGACAGGTTTGACAAGAAGAAAGACCGGACCGCCCGGATCGATTACGTAGCCCAGGAAATGAAACTGACTCGCAAACAAGCCAAACGACGGATCAGAAACTACGAAGCGTGGCAGCGAAACATCAAGAAGGGGCTTGCAGAGCCGTAAGGTTTCTCAGGATCCAATTTCGAATCAGCGTGCGCCGTGCGAAAGCCGTTTGGTCCAATTCACCAGCTCAGTCAACAGTTGCTGGATCAGTTGTTTGGTTTTCTCGTCCGTCAACTTCCCCTCCTGGTCGAAACGTGTGTGAGCGTTTGCGACCATGACTTCCGGCTGATTAACCGCGTACATGTTGAGAAACACGAACGTCTGTCGCAGGTGATACTGCGCGCGTGCCGTGCCGAGCATACCAACTGACGCACCCATCACCGCAACCGGCTTTCCGGTCCAGGCGCTGTCGCCGTACGGGCGCGAAGCGCAGTCGATCGCGTTCTTCAACACGCCGGGAATGGAGTAGTTGTATTCAGGAGTAACGAAGAGAATCGCGTCGGCGGCGCGAATGCGTTGCTTGAACTCGGTGACTGTCGGGTGTGGATTAGCTTCTTCGTCCTGATTGAACGACGGCATGCCATCCAACTCGAAGGTTTCGATACGCGTCCCCTCCGGCGCCAAGTCCACCGCCGCTCGCAACAGCGAACGATTGAAAGATTCCTTTCGCAGACTTCCAGCGATTCCGAGGATCGTTAATGGCTCACTCACAATACCCTCCCGCAAGATCAGTGTGTGGGCATTCTACACAGATCGGACGGGTGAGATGCTGGTGTCGCGAAGGACGTAATGGTTAATTGAAGTTTCGGTGATGATTTCCGCCGTTTGGAACTTGCGCAGTACGTCCGGCGGCCAAACGCGGCCGGAGCGGCCTTCACGGACCGTCGCGTTACTGACGCGCATGAACGCATCACTCGACGGCACGGTGGTTCTCGGTTTCACGAGGGCAAATCGTGAGAACGAAAGGATTGGATTCTTTTTGGCTAATACTCTCAATTTGGCACCCTTATGTTGAACTTGATTAACGCCTTTCCTCTCTAAAAGCAGTTTCAATCCCCGGCTGATTCCAGTTTTCTAAGCGGGTCAAAAAGCCCAGGCTGCGGCAAAAAGAAGAGGGGCGCTGAAAAAGCGCCCCCATTTCCGAGTTACAAGTTTGAACTAAGTGTTACCAACGCGGAAAACGGTTATCCCAACGTCGATTACGTTGGTAAGCGTTACGCTGGTACCCCTCGCGGTATCCCTGAACGAACGCGTCACGAAACACCTGCCGGTACTGTCCCTGGTTGCCATAGGACGAGTTGTAGCCGTCGGTGCCGTTCCGGTAATAGCGTGAACGCTGCGGGTTGAAACTCTGTCGGCGCTGCGCGTCAGCGGCGCCGACATTCATCCCGTAGCTGTAACCCTGTTGACGGGCTATCTGGTAACCGTTTTGCCGGTTGCGATATTCCCAGTCACGGTCACGCCCGTACCGGTCGTTGTAGCGATCGTCCCGGTTGCGATACTGCGCTTGAGCAGTAGAACTGGCGACTGTGACAAGAATGCCAAACAGTAGGAAGAATGCCAGTATGTATCCACCAGTTTTCTTACTCGAGTAATTCAGTTTCATTTGCTCAAAACCCTCCCTGCCAAAGGTTTTGGCAAGCACTGTGCCTCAGGCACAATGCCTTTAAATCCGCGCTTAAATGCGTGGTAATGCAGAATCTGACACGATTTCGTGCGGCCATTGAACGAACACGAATTACGGATCAGGCGGGGCGACGAAGGTAGGACCTAAGTTCCGGACGGGTTGCCTTACGAACCAGCGCGGCCTTCGCTTGCCACTCGAGTGCGCGAGTGAGTTCGACGAGGAAGCGCGTCTCGCCTGACTCGAGCGCTGCGATAGGAGCACCATCGTGATAGAGGACGCGATTGCCAGTGTGGGCCGTGATCCGGCTGCCCGGTGTGATGATGCCGGCGAGGTTCAAAGGATCGGCGGCACTGACGGAGATCATGCTTTCCTGCGCGCCTTCGCGACGAATCGAACGCAGCATGCCGACAGCTTCAGGCAAGGCGAACTGTTCGCCTGAAATGCCCGCGACGAATCGTCCACCACGGATCTCGCCGCGCGCTTCGAGCCGGTGATACACGCGCAACAGCACGCGCCACGGGACGGCGATTCCCTCTCGCTCCAGCAGTCGTTTGAAAACGACTCCGTACCGCTTCAATAACACCCAACCGACTTCTTCAGCGAGTTCCAGGTCAGATTGTTTCTGAGCCGAGACGTTGGCCGCGGAAGGAGCGCGCTTGAGTATGGACCAGCGTCCGGCGCTGGCCATGTCGTAAACCGGCTGCCGGTGCTTACGACGCGAGGCCGCCTGCGTTTTCCGGCTCCCGGGAGTCAACAGCGCGCGCAAGCCGGTGAAACTGTCGGAAACAACGATGCCATTCGCAACCAGTTCCGCCAACGCTTCTTCGACCTGACTGCGCAACAGCTCGGTGTTCTCGACAATGTCAGTAAAGAAAGAGGCGCCGCGATCATGCAGATAGTCGTAGACCAGCTGAGTGGTGGTTGAAAACTCAGACGACGTGTTGGACTGTGATGTCTGCGGAAAGACAGCGTTCCAGAGCGCGAAGTTCTTGCGTCGCAACAAAGCGATCGGCGTGTTCCGTACCGGGCCGGAGCCACGTGAACGATCGCCGTCGACGTTTGCGGTGCGCACAGGAGGTGTAAGCCTGGCCCAAACAACTTCGCCGGAAAGACACAGCGCATCCAACCAGGCTGGATCGTATTCGATGAGTCGAGCGGGCAGTAGCTCACCTTCCCAGGCTGCGGCAGGCGCCTCAAAACCTTCCAATTGATCGATGATGGTCCGGACGCTCTCAGGCCCTTCCATCTGATGCTCGGGCGCGACCTTCTGCCACGCCAGCAGGAAGCGAATGAAGTCATTAGACGCGACTGGCTCGATCTCCTGTCGCAGACGATTCAGTGTGTAACTATGAATTCGAGCGAGCAGGCGTCGCGCACACCACTCCGTCATGGCGATACCGGGAGTGAAGCGGCCACGTATCACGAAGCCTTCCGCTTCGAGTCTCAGGAGACCCGTTTCGATCTCCAACTGGCTCAACCCTGACGATTGCACCAGCGCGTCGACGGTTACCGGTCCGAGTCCTTCGAGACGTCCACGCAAGACCTCGGTCAGTGCGTCTTCAACGGTCCAGGCCGTTCTGGCGACGCTTTCGGGAGCTGTGATTGGCGGATCCAATTCGCGATTTGGAAAGATTGCCTTGATTTGTGGCAATCGCTCAGCCGCGACCCATAGACCAGGAAGCAAAACCGCAGCACGCCTGTCGGCTTTCAATTCGTCAAAAAGCTGTTGCCATTCAGGTTGTTCCTCAACAAACCCGAGCTCAACCAGTGCATCGTGTAGTTCGTCAGCATTGCGCGGGTCGGGCCAGACTTCTTCGCGCACGCGGTCGATCGCGCCCTGATCCAACTTGCCGAGATCGCTCGCCGTTTCCGGATCGAGCCAGCGTCGCTGGAACACCGCACGAGTACGACGCTCTTCCAGTGGCGCATCGTCGAGGTAAGCGTAAGGACGCGCGTTGAGGATCTCCTGCGATAGGGGCGACGCTTCGATCACATCGCGGGCGAACAGGTTCTTTTCGTTGCGCTCGATCGAGGCCAACAGTCGCTCCAGCCCGTCTATGTCCATCGCCTCTTCGAGACAGTCTTTGACTGTTTGATCGACCAGCGGGTGCGTCGGAATTTCTCGTTCACCCGTGGGAAGGTTTTCAGCGCAGGCGACCTGGTCCGGGAATATGGCCGTCAGTAGATCTTCGGCATCCATTCGCTGCAACTGCGCCGGGATCTTCTTCCCGCCGCGTCGCCGCAACACGGCTAAGGAACGCGTCACATTCCAGCGCCAGCGAATGTTCCACATCGGCGCATCGAGCAACGCCTGACACAGAAGCTGCCGCACTGTTTTCGAGTTCAGATAGTGGAAAACGTCTTCGAGCGGAAAGCTGTGCGTTGGGCCAAGCGACAGGACGATCGCGTCTTCGGTCGCCGCAGCTTGCAGCTCGAAATTGAACTTGCGACAGAAGCGTTTCCGCAGGGCGAGTCCCCAGGCGCGGTTCAGGCGGCTGCCAAAAGGTGCGTGCAGCACGAGCTGCATGCTGCCGCTATCGTCAAAAAATCTTTCCAGGACGAGATTGTCCTGCGACGGCATGACGCCGAGAACGAGTTTGGCGCCGGCCAGGTATTCAACAATCTGTTCCGCCGCCGATTGTGTTAGCCCGACTTCT
>DATJKO010000530.1:0-3174 GCA_035491355.1 Pyrinomonadaceae bacterium | reverse complement strand
ACGCGACTGCGCGAAACGCTACCGGATCGCTCGCGTTGAAGATCTGGGGCGAGGTTCGCGATGCACAGGGCGAAATCAAGCCCGGGCTGTGGGGGATCACCGGCAAACTCGAAACCTACCAGGACCGTCCGCAGTTCGTCGTGGCGGAGTATCGTCCGGTCACGATCGAACAGTACCGCGAACACCAGAACGCCGATCCGCATCTGCCACGCGCTTACACGCTCGACATTGAAACGGTCACGCTGCCCAGTTTTCGCGAACGCGTCGGTTCCCAACTCGAACGACAGCTGCGTCTCGGCACGATGCGTTTCGAACAGCAACAGCGCTATCTCGAAGACATCGCCGCCGAAGAAGAGCGTTGCTACGAACTCGGTTCGCTGAACGCGACGTCCGGGCGCGTGCTATCGATCGCGTTGCACGTTGGGCCGATTCCCGGTGTGGAGTTTCCGGGTTTTGGTCCGGGTTCGAGTGAGCATGTGTTTGGGATAGATCAGGATGGGTACGAGCAGAGTGAAAATCAGGCGCTGCGCGATTTTGTTCAGTTCATGAAAGATTTTGACGCTGATTGTGACGAGATCGTCGGGCACAACATCATCGGGTTCGATTTGCCGTTTATCTTTCAGCGTTGTTTGGTGAATGGGATCACTGCGCGGCCGTTTGTGAACCTGAGCGACTACACGGTGCGCGGCGTGTTCGACACGATGCATCGTTGGTGGCTGGGCGCGAGGCGGAACGTCAGTCTCGACGATATCGCGTGGGCGCTCGGGATTGAGTCAAGTAAAACCGAAGAAGTTGAGGGAAGCAAAGTGTTCGAGCTGTATCAGGCGGGAAAACTCAGCGTGATCCGCGAATACAATCTCAACGACGTTCGCCTGACGCGCAAGGTTTACGAACGAATGGTCGCGAGTTTTGGAAGGTAAGAGATCTTTGTACTTTGTGTTTGGTTCTTTGTGCCAAACAAAGAACAAAGCACTAAGAACAAAATACAAGCAATGCATTGCCCAAACTGCGGAAAACCTGCTGACGCATCTCAACAATTCTGCCGCGCCTGCGGAATGAGGCTCGAGGCTGTCGGGAAGCTCGTCGCGGGACACAACTCAACTCCGTTGCCCGAACGGCGCTCCGGCAAGTCTGAGCTCGAACAAGAAATCCTTCGCCGCATGTTCACTTGGATGACGTGGGGAATAATCATCCTGGGCATCGGCGTCGTGATGCTGGTTTTCAACAAGAGTTTCAGTATCGGAAATTGGTTGCGGTTCCTTTCGACGATGGTGTGTCTCTCGGGTGTTGGAGTCGCGACCGCGGGATTGCTCAGTGCGATCAGGCAGGGCGTCTCGGGAAAGAGACCCGTCGATCAGATCTCCGGCTCAGTCGACACGAAATCGCTCGCAAGCAAAGCGATGCCCGCATCGCTTCCGAGCGTCACTGAACAAACGACGCAACTGCTTTCCACCGAGGAAGCTCCGGACAAGTTATTAGATAGCAACCCGCGCGAGTGATAGAATCCGGCGTATGGATTTTTTGTTTCCGCTGTCGATGCTCGGCGTGGGCCTTGTCATCGGCGCCGTCGCCCTCTGGTTTGTCAACCGCGCGAAATTTAATTCCGAATTTGCAACGTTAGTTGAACGTCTCGCCGGCAAGGAAGACCAAATCCGCGAGCTGCGTGAAGCTCTCGATCGTGAAGCTTCGCAAGCGGATGAGCTCCGAAACGAAAAATCCCGCAGCGCCGCTCAACTCTCAGCTCTCGAAACACGGCTCGAAGACGAGCGTCGTGCGAGTGAAGAGAAAATGGCGCTGCTCACGAACGCCGAAGAGAAACTCGCCGACGCGTTCAAGGCACTCTCCGCCGACGCCCTGCGCAACAACAATCAGTCGTTTATCGATCTTGCCCGTCAGAACCTGGAGAAGTTTCAGGAGACTGCTAAAGGCGATCTCGAACGCCGGCAAACCGCTATCGACGAGTTGGTTAAGCCGCTCAAGGAGTCGCTCGAGAAGGTCGACGTCAAGATTGTTGAATTGGAAAAGACGCGTGTGGGTGCCTACACCGAGTTGCGCGAACAACTGAAGACACTCGCCACTTCGCAGTCACAACTGCAGTCGGAAACAGGAAACCTCGTGAAGGCGTTGCGCGTGCCGCACGTGCGCGGGCGTTGGGGCGAGATCCAGTTGCGACGCGTGGTCGAGATGGCGGGAATGGTCCGTTATTGCGACTTCACCGAGCAGACGACAGTCAACGGCGAAGACGGGCGGTTGCGGCCGGATATGATCGTGCGCTTGCCTGGAAATCGCACGATCGTGGTAGACGCGAAGGTGCCGTTCGACGCGTTTTACGAGTCGATCTCAACGCTGGATGAAGATGTGCGTTCGACGAAGTTGAAAGATCACGCGCGACTGGTGAGAACTCACATCGCAACGCTGAGTAAGAAGTCGTACCAGGAAGCCGTGCAACCGACGCCGGAGTTTGTGTTGCTGTTCCTGCCCGGCGAAACTTTCTATAGCGCGGCGCTGGAAAACGATCCGAAGTTGATTGAAGACGGCGTTAGTCAGAACGTCATCATTGCTACCCCGACGACGCTGATTGCACTACTGAAGGCGATCTCATACGGTTGGCGACAGGAGCAGATGGCGGAGAACGCGCATGAAGTCAGTGCGCTCGCGCGCAAGCTTTACGATCGGTTGCGAACGTTTACGAAGCACTACGATACGATTGGTCGCAACCTCGATCGCGCCCTCGACGCCTACAACCAGGGCGTGCGTTCGCTCGAAGCGCGTGTGCTGGTGACAGCGCGGCGGTTCAAAGAGCGTGGCGCGTTGGCGGGCGAAGAGATCCAGGCAGTGGAACCTATCGACAAAACAACCCGGCCGCTCAGTCTCGACGAAGGTGGACTCTTCCCTGATATTTAGTTTTCCGGGTTTTCTATTCCGAAAAAATCCGTGCTATCTGTGTTTCTGTGAACGCTCGTGCATAACGTCTGGAACGAAATCTGGCTAAGTCCTCTCCTCGGCAACAATCGAACGCTGCTTATCGAGCGTTGCGGCGATCTTGTGGCCAGGGATGAAAGCGCCAGCTTCATCTACCTCGCGGCCTCGCATCCACTGCTTGAAGTCGTAACGCAAAGCATTCTCGATCACAGTAAGCGGAGCGGTGTTTGGGGGGAGCTGCCGGTCTACCTG
>DATJKO010000529.1:0-2273 GCA_035491355.1 Pyrinomonadaceae bacterium | reverse complement strand
GACGGAATCAAGCGGGTTTTCGAGCGACTGCGGGTTGCGGCGCTGGAAATTCACGACGACCTTTCCCTCTACCCTGTTGTTCGCACGGAGCCGGCTCGTTAATAGGAAAACGCGCTTATGAAATCCAAAGAAGCAATGAATAACAAATCTGAAACCAAATCGGAGTCGACGACACCCGTAGATGAAATACCGCCCGAACCATTCTCCTCTCTCGTGTGCATTGATTCCTACGCGATGTCCGATAAAGGTCACGTGCGCACGATCAACGAAGATCACTTTCTGGTGTTACGCGCCGGACGCGCTGTCGAAACCGTCATGAGCAATCTTGGTGCCAGCCAGCCCGGAGACTTGTTTGAAGAATCCGCATTCGGCATGGTGGTCGCTGACGGGGTCGGCGGTGAGGCCGCGGGCGAAGTCGCCAGCCGGGAGGCGATCTACACGTTGCTGAGTTTGGCCCTGCACACGCCCGACTGGAATTTTCGCTGGGGCCCGCGAGAACGCAACACCGTGATGTGGCGGATGAAGGATCGTTTTCGTCGCGTAAATGCGGCGCTGTTACGCGATGCCGCCGCGCAATCGAGTCTTAACGGCATGTGTACGACGATGACCGCCGCGGTTTCGCATGGCGAGGATCTGATTGTCGGTCACGTCGGCGATTCGCGCGCCTACCTGTTGCACCGTGGCAAGCTTGTTCGCCTGACGCGCGATCACACGCTCGGTGCGCGATTGGTTGAAGACGGAACGCACACTCCGAACGATCGCCTGGTGCGTGATTTACGCAACGTACTGATGCAGGCGTTGGGTTCGCGGGAAACTGAATGCGTGCCTGACGTCCACGATTATCTGCTCGAGGACGGCGACCAGGTGTTGCTTTGCACGGATGGGCTGTCGGACATGGTCGACGACCAATTGATCGAGCGTGTCTTGAACGAAGCAACTTCGGCAAAATTGGCGTGTCAGAATCTGATCGATCTCGCGTTGAGCAACGGTGGACGTGACAACGTCACGGCGATTGTGGCGCGGTATTCGATTCCTAATCGCGACTGATATTTCTGCTGGTGCGGTTCGATCCTCACGTCTGCTTTGCAGAAAGAAGCGGTAAGCTTCCCTTGCTATCTTGCGATCTTCTCTGCGAACTCTGCGTATCTCTGCGTCTCTGCGTTAAGTATGACGGTGCAAATCGTTTACGCCACAGCCAACTTGTCGGGGCGATTAAGAGCAGTATAGACTGCTGCTGCGATCCCCCAATAACTCATTCATGCACGAAACTCTGGTTCAGTATTCGCCCAAAGAGTTGGCGCGGTGGCGGACACTTTGTATCGCGTTCGCTCTGGTGGCGCTCTGCATTGGCGGCGCAGCCCTGCTCGGGTGGATTCTCGACAACGAATTTCTTAAACGGATTCATCCCTCACTGGTAACGATGAAGGCAAACACAGCCGTTTGCCTGATGCTCGTCTCCATTTCGATACTGCTCGTCCGAAACCCGTCGGCGTCGACTCTGCAGCGTCGTATTGGCCAGGTGTTGGCGGCGCTCGTCGCTTTGGTTGGCCTGATCACCCTGAGCGAACACATCGTTGGTTGGAACCCCGGAATTGACCAGTTGCTGTTTGTGGAAACGACCGCTGAGGCGGGACTTTCGTTTGCGGGCCGCATGGGTGTCGCCGCGTCACTTAGTTTTTTCCTGCTAGGAGTCGCGCTTGCTCTGCTCGATGCGCGGTCCAAAGTATCGTTCCGCGTGTCGAACATCGCCGTAGTCCTGGCGGCGGCGATCACCCTGCTCGTCTTTCTCTATTACTTCTACGGCATCGAAAAATCCGAACCGGTAGCGCTGTACTTCACCATTGCGCTGCATACAGTCATCGCCTTTTTCAGTATTTGCGCAGCTATCCTTTTGGCACGTCCTGACCGCGGCATAGTCGCCGGGTTTCTCGGACACAGTCCCGGCGCTGTTGTTGCCAGCCGCATGTGGCCGATGCTGTTGATCGTCGTGCTGCTTGGCTGGATCCGGACCAATGGAGGATCGTTCAGCCAGGGATTTAGTACCGCACTGTTTGTACTCGCGATCTTGTTAATGTTGACAGCACTGATCTGGTGGACGGCAGTTTCACTCAATCGCACCGAAAGCGAACGACGAGTTGCGAACATCGCGTTGCGTCACAGTGAGGCCCGGCTGAGCGCGTTGCTCGAACAACTTCCAGTGGGCATCGGACTGACTGATAACGAGGGGCGCTTTCTGCTTAGTAACGCAATCTTGAATAGCTTCGTAGGCGATA